>CAIQUX010000157.1 GCA_903875055.1 uncultured Bacteroidota bacterium | reverse complement strand
AACACACCGCCTTCAACCAGTATTTTTCCGCCTTCCAGTTTGGCCGTTTCAATCGAATGCAGATAGGCTTTCACAGCATCTGTGTCGATCAACGGGCCTACATGATTTTTTTCGTCGAGCGGATTTCCGATTTTCAATTGCTTGTAGGCATTTACCAGTTTCTCTGTAAATTTCTTGTAGACTTTTTCATGAATGATCAAACGACGTGTGGTGGTGCAACGTTGTCCGGCCGTACCAACTGCTCCGAATACGCAGCCGATCAACGACATATCCAGATCGGCATTTTCTGTAATGATGATGGCATTGTTGCCACCCAATTCCAATAAGCTTCTACCCAGACGCTCGCCTACGACCGCACCGATGGATTTACCCATGCGGGTGCTGCCTGTGGCCGATATCAATGGAATTCGTTTGTCGTGTGTCATCATTTCACCTACTTCTCGACCACCGTTGATTACACAACTAACCCCTTCAGGTACATTATTCTTCTTAAATACTTCCGCTATGATATGTTGACAAGCCAGGGCAGTCAATGGTGTTTTTTCACTTGGTTTCCAGATACAAACATCGCCGCATACCCAAGCCAGCATCGTATTCCAGCTCCAAACGGCCACTGGGAAATTAAATGCCGAAATGATACCGACCACACCAAGCGGATGATATTGCTCGTACATCCTGTGGCCCGGACGTTCGCTATGCATGGTCAATCCATACAACTGACGACTTAATCCCACTGCGAAATCGCAGATGTCGATCATTTCCTGTACCTCACCATATCCTTCCTGCAGACTTTTGCCCATTTCGTAACTTACCAGTTTGCCCAAAGGCTCCTTATATTTTCTCAGTTGTTCACCAATTTGTCGCACCACTTCACCACGCTTAGGTGCTGTCCACAAACGCCATTCGGCAAAAGCTTTCTGGGCTTGTTTCACCACTTTTTCATAATCGGCGGCTGTGGTTGAATGTACTGAAGCTATCAGTAAGCCATCGACCGGTGAGTAGCTATTGAGTTTTTCGCCTTTGCTTTCAAGCCATTTCAAGCCTATGGAAGTTCCTGAATTAAGTTTGCTGAGTTTAAGCGCTTTGATTGTCTTTTGCATGGTATTGTGATGAATTTTAGAAGCGCAAAAGTACTACCTGAATACTATATTCTGAACGATAATCTTTAAGGTAACTCAAAGGTTCATGCCTCCTCTATTGTGTTTATGATTTCTGCTCTCAAATTTGCGGTCAGGCAGGTCAGTAAAGAAGGCAGACCTACGCTACAACTAATTCCGGTGTTATTTCATTTAAAATTGACGACGTTAAACGGTTATATAGCACTGATACACTGTTGCATGACAGTGTTGGCGGACGTTCAGTTCTTAAGGATTATTAATAGATTATCAGGATCTTGACGTGAATCCCAAAAGGCAGTTATCAGAATTTCTTGTTGCAATATTTTATAGTACAAACAAAAATGTTCAATGATTGTAACATGGTTCTCGTCAAATCCTGAGTTCAAATATGCTTCAGGATTTGATTGAATCAAGGTTATTCGTTCATTAATAAGTTTTCGCAGCCTATTAGTATAATTTGTGCTCTTATTTCTATTATTCCAATATTGAAATATTCCACGTCTTTGACGAACAGCAGTTTCCGACCAAATTATAATTTTCCGAGCCATTCGATATCTTCCTTTTCAAGCTGTTCATGCGTTATAAATCGTCCTGCTTTATAATCCTCTTCACTCATTCGAAGCATTTCTATTTGTGACTCACCTAATTCAACCTTATCAGAAGCAATAGCGCCCTGTTCAATGATTTTATAAAGCGCATCTAAATATGATTTGCTTGAAATCATTAACAATTTGTCAATTAATCGGTTTCTGGCGATATCTACTGAATTCATGATCTGAAATTTGATCATAAAAGTAAAACAAATATATACTCCAACCAATTATTCTAGAGGTTGTAGATTTTATAGGAACTCGATTTATTTTACTTGAATACTCGGCGAATATTCTCTAAGAAAATGTGGCATGGTTGACGGTAATATTCATTTGGATATTGTCGATATCCGCTTGGTTATCGTCAGTAACTGTTGTTAATCGTCGATATCCGTTTGTTTATTCACAATATTCATTTGGATATTGTCGATATCCATTTGGTTAATCTCAGCAAACATGGGTTATGGTGAATATCCGCTTGTTAACTGACAGTAAGCGCTTGGCTGGCAACAAAATCCATGGCAATTTTTCTCATCAACCTCTTGTTTATCGGCCTTAAATACTTGAATATGCGCGATAAATGGTAGGAATTTGGTGCGATTTTGGCCACAAAGGAACATTGTGCTTGGGTCGTGACCGATTGTCGCGCTCTCAATAAGCACTTCATGTATACTGTTTGGGCACGTACTTAGGATGAATTGCGTGCAGGCTCATTTGCTTAGAAGGAAATGGAATGCAATGCTTTTCCTTTAC
This sequence comes from uncultured Bacteroidota bacterium, assembly GCA_903875055.1. Taxonomy (GTDB): domain Bacteria; phylum Bacteroidota; class Bacteroidia; order Chitinophagales; family Chitinophagaceae; genus OLB11. The sequence continues at coordinate 938 of CAIQUX010000157.1, read as the reverse complement.
CGCTCACCACCCGGAGGATTCGTCATATTCGCATCTTCAGGTTCACGCCCTTTCTTGAATTCAAGATGGCCGAACTTGTACGTAAAATTGATACCGAAGGACCGATAAGGCAATTCGCGGGTATTGACATAGGTGAAATTCTCGCCGGTCAGACTAGTCTTCTGATGGACAGTCCGGTTAAATAGGTTGGTCGTGGTCATGGCTAGACTGCCTTTTTTATTGAATAGTTGTTTACGTATGGCCAAATTGTAGGTGGTAAAAGAAGGCATGGTGCCCTGTGCATTCATCCTAGGCGAATTGAAATTTCCGAATGCTTCCATCACCAGGGTTTTGCTCAGTTCGGCTGTGGCATTGAGGTTGGCTCGATAATTAAAACCGTGAATATTACTGGCATTTCCGATACCTGTGATGATATATCGCTCAAAGGCAGAGATATTGGTGCGGAGCGTAATCTTGTCGTTCAAGTTCAGCGATGCAAACAAACTCCATCCGAAATTATTTTCTCGTCCGATATTTTCAGTGGTGTTGACCGAAACATTGGTATAGGTTGAGTCGCCGACTTTGTATGTCGGATAATAACGTGTATAAGATTGGATATCATTCGTATTGCCACGATAAAATAAGGTGGTGTTAATACTCAGTCCTTTCTTAAAGTTACGGTTATAACTAAGTTCAATCTTATCGCCGATTTCAGGTTTCAGGTTTGAGTTTCCGGTACTGATATTCTTCGGGTCGCTAGCATTAATGAAAGGATTCAGGTCCCGGTAATCAGGTCGTTGTATACGATGCGAATAACTGATCTTCAGAGTTTGTCTATTCTTAAACGTATGCGCCAGCACCATTGACGGCACCCAAGTATGATAGGGAGCAAGGGTGAGCTTACCAGAGTTTGAAAAATAAGCCGTAATTTGAGTCGATTCAACTCGTCCGCCGGCTTT
>CAIQUX010000156.1 GCA_903875055.1 uncultured Bacteroidota bacterium | reverse complement strand
CCACCAACCGTTGTTGGCTTTGAGCTTTGCAAAATTGAATTCATCTATCAACACTTGTCCGTACACCACGGTCTTGAATCGGGTATTGATTTTGAAATTCATCCCCATCATGGAATTATCCGGACTGCCTTTTGTCTGTTCCACACTACGATAGAAGATGATAGGATTCAGGTATTGAAAATCAAAAAAATCTTTTCGGCCATACACTACACTTTCATACAAACCTACATTGAGCCAAGGTCTGAGATTGATACTGAGATGATGGATAGCTGCATATTTACGTGGTAGTAATTTATCTGCTCCCCATAGATATTGTGGAGTCAGTTCCATGAAGAGGTTTTGATAATTAAATTTACCGAGACGTGTATTTAATCGAAGGAAAAGATAATTACTTCCAAAATCACTTAAGAACAAACTACGATAACCATCGCCGATCTGAAATCGACTGCTCCCAAAAGAAACATTCACTTTTTCTTTTAATAAGCTGGCATCAAAATAACCGGCAGCATAAAGATAGTCTTGCGCAAAGCCAGGTTTTTCTCCACTCTTAAACGGCTTATAATAGGTTACACCAGGGACAGCCTGATGTGAAGTGACATATTGCCTGTGACTCCAAGGACCCCGTTCCTGATTGTCGGTGAAGGTGGAATAAAAGCTAAGTCGTTTGCCTATACATCCTCTGACTTCAACACCCTTTGAATTCAGGAAGACATTAGCATGCGTGGTATCGTTACTTTCCATCGATTGCTGATAATAGATGATAGGATTGAAGACGATGGAATAATCGTTTTTATATTGATGAAAGAAGTCGGATTGTTTAGCATAAATAGTTTTCAGGACAGGATGTTTTGAATCGATAGCGCCATCACCATCGCTGGCCCATTCGCCATTTTTTGAAATGATATGCCCGATATCCCATACATCGAGGGCAGAAAGATGCAACCCGTTGGTGGATTCATAATTTTCTAAAAATCGAATCGCATCCTTTTGTGAAACGGGATTCATGGCCGTGTGTAAGGTGTCAGAATTTCGTCCATGTAAGACATCATAATATTCAAGAAGATAATAACTATCTGAATGTCTATTCATAAAAGCTGATTGCGCAAATGAACCACAGGTAAAGCAAACTAGTGAAAAGGCACATAGAATTTTTCGCATAAGAAAATGATTAGCGGTGCTAAAGTACTTCTTTTTGATGAGGCTTCTGAGCAATAAGAAATGAGTCTTAATGACAGTTTTACTTTACAGATGTAAAATTGGTCCCATTGAAATAGATCATGTCTTCATCGGCACCCGGTTTTTTTCTGAATTGAAGTTTGTATCCACCCCATTCTCCTACATCACAAATAAAGCGTTCATTTTCAAAATCGCCTGCACCCATATAATCGTTCATCAGCCATGACCCATCGGCTTTGAGTTGGAATGTCCAGCAACTGTCATTGATTTTTTTTACCTCGAACGTATCCTTATCGCTGATTGAATTATAAAACAGCACCTGTTCCAATTGTTTTGAAACATCGAGATGCCGGTAACATGAAAGCGCAATCGGCAGACGCGATCGATCCCAGAACATATAGGATTCGTTACAGAATGAGGGAGTATTTAGCAAGAAGATTTTTGAAGAAGATGTAGCAGGAAAGTTTTCAATAAAACGATGATAAACGATGCCGCTTTGTCGTTTGTCATTAACCGTCTGTATCACAAAAAAGAGAAAGAAACTCAGGTAAATTATCAGGAAGATATAACGTAAAAGCCGATTGATTTGAAACAGGAAAAACACGAACCCGGTAAACAGGAATGCAGAAGCGAAATAAGAATACCGTAAGTTTTCATATTTGAAAATATAGACAAAATAACCTCGGGTAAAAGGAAGTATAAAGAAAAATCCGATGAACAAAAAAAAGAAGAGCACCCGCGAAGCGACAATGGATGATTTCCTTGTCTTATAATAAAAAACAGAGAGTATAAGCAGGATGACAGGCAATACGATCATCCAATGTTCGCAGGCGGCATAGGCTCGTTCCCGCCATTGAATACCGGCATACTGTGCAAAGGAAAAAAACCGTATCAGATGTCTACCATATTGTGAAATAATCTCATGAACTGGTGGCAATATCCTGGCACCTTTTCCATCGTGCAACATGATGGTACCCTTATCGATGTATAACAAAACGAGATAAATCAGAATGCCAAGGACAAGAGGAAGAACGATGCGTGAAACGAATTTGTTGAAACGGATTTCAGTAGTGTTGTTGATTGCATAAAGTCCGTATATCAATAGGTATATAAACGGGGAAAAGAAATTTAGTTCGAACGTGAACAGGGCAAAGACATTTAGGAAAAGGAAAATCAGATAGCCTTTTGATGTTGATTGCTTTAGCAGAAATGAATCCAGCCATTGTAAGGAAAATAATAAGATGCTTAAACCTACCACATAATGCGTCGTGGCAGCCCAAACGATATTCTCGGCATTGTAGGGTGAGAGTAAGAAGAACAGGGCTGAGAATATCGAGATTTCTATGCTATGGATGCTAAGCTGATTTGCATTCAGAATCCGTCTGACTGTTTTAAATAATAAGGTACAGTTCAAAGCATGCATCAGACTGAAAAAGAAAAACCAACCGGTAGAATTCAATCCGAATAATGCGTATAAGATATTCAGTATAAGATAATAGCCATGATAGAAACTATCAAACTGATAAGAATGTAAAAGGCCTTTGAAACCTTGTTTCTGAATATCCTGAATCGCATTCACACCATCATCGATCAGCATCGCATCATGGGCCGGATAGTACAACAATGCCGTAATAAGCCAGTAGGTAAAAAACAATAGCCAGGCAAACTGAGGATGAGCTGTAATCTTTTTAAGAGGAAACATGATGGGTAAAAATACAGTATTCCCTGTATGAAGCAAAAACGCAGGTAAAGCGTATTGCTTACCTGCGTTTTTTAGTATGTGAAATTCTTATTCAGAATTAACTCTGCATATAACTTTCTGTCGGTTCACATGTACAGATAAGATTTCTGTCGCCAACCGTATTATTGACGCGGCTTACAGAAGGCCAGAACTTATTAGCTTTAACCCATTCCAGCGGGAAGGCTGCAGTTTGACGCGAGTAAGGGCGGTCCCATTCATCAGCTGTGATAACCCATTGGGTATGCGGTGCATTTTTCAATACATTGTTTTTCGCATCAACTTTACCACTGATCACCTCTTCAATTTCTTTTCGTATCGTTAGTAAGGCATCACAAAAACGATCCAGTTCACCTTTGTCTTCGCTCTCGGTCGGTTCTATCATCAGTGTGCCGGCCACAGGGAATGAAAGAGTCGGTGCATGAAATCCAAAGTCCATCAGACGTTTCGCCACATCTTCGGCTTCGATGCCGGATGCTTTGAACGGACGAAGATCAACGATGAATTCATGCGCACAGGTACCATTCTTTCCTGTGTACAGAATCTTATATTCTTTTTCTAATCGTGCCTTCATATAGTTGGCATTGAGTATGGCGTACTCTGTCGATTTTTTCAAACCAACATTACCCAGCATTTTGATATAAGCGTATGAAATCAACAAGATGCTGGCGCTTCCATAAGGAGCTGCGCTCACCGCGTAGATTGGCGTATTGCCTCCAGTTGCATGTACGGTATGTGTCGGTAAAAAAGGAGCCAGTTGCGATTTCACACAGATAGGTCCAACACCCGGACCACCGCCTCCATGAGGGATAGCGAATGTCTTATGAAGATTCAGATGACAAACATCGGCGCCGATATTACCCGGACTAGTCAGACCGACTTGCGCATTCATATTGGCACCATCCATATACACCTGTCCTCCTTTTTCGTGAATCAGGTCACATATTTCCTTGATGGTTTCTTCAAACACGCCATGTGTTGAAGGATAGGTCACCATCAATCCGGCTAAGGCATCTTTGTGTTCGAGGGCTTTAGCACGCATATCGTTCACATCGATATTTCCTTTGTCATCACAAGCTACGATCACGATTTTGAAACCACACATAGCTGCACTAGCCGGATTCGTTCCGTGTGCAGAGATCGGTATCAGAATCACATTGCGATGATGGTCACCACGGCTTTCGTGATAGGCTTTGATGACCAGCAAACCGGTGTATTCACCTTGCGCACCTGAGTTGGGTTGCAGACTGCAGGCATCAAATCCTGTTATGGCACAAAGATCTTTTTCCAATTCGGCGATCATTTCCTGATAACCTTTCCATTGATGCTTTGGAGCAAACGGATGTAAGGAGCCCCAATGCGGATTGCTCACCGGAATCATTTCAGAAGCAGCATTCAGTTTCATGGTGCAACTTCCAAGAGAAATCATAGAACGGTTCAGAGCAAGGTCTTTGTCTTCGAGACTTTTGATATAACGCATCATCTGGCTTTCGCTGTGATGTGAACTAAAAACAGGATGTGTCAGAAACTCAGAAGTTCGTGTTGCCCAATCAGGAATATTGCTCAGCATATCGGCATACGAAATTTCTTTTCCGTTTAAAGCCTTTGCAAGCTTGATGATATCGTCAGGTAAGATGGTTTCATCAATCGAGATTCCGATATAGTTGTCGGCATAGGCAAATACGTTATAACCGATTGCTTCAAGCGCCTTCACTGTTTCGGTTGTATTGGCAACCTTGATCTTCAGCGTGTCAAAATAGTTGGTGTGCACATTGTTGTCACCTAGAGCATTAGCCAATGCTTGGGTGTAAGTTGAAATGCGTTTGGCGATATCACGGATACCATCGGCACCATGATACACCGCATACATAGCGGCCATATTTGAAAGCAACGCTTGCGCTGTGCAGATATTGGAGGTTGCTTTTTCACGACGGATATGTTGTTCACGTGTTTGCAACGCCATACGCAAGCAACGGTTTCCTTGAGCATCCACACTCACACCGATGATACGTCCTGGTATGACACGTTTGAATTCATCTTTCGTGGCAAAATACGCAGCATGAGGTCCGCCGAATCCCATTGGCACACCAAATCGTTGTGTACTCCCGATGGCCACATCAGCACCTAATTCGCCAGGAGGAGTGAGCAAAGCCAAGGCTAGCATATCGCAAGCCATTACCACACCGCAATCGACAGATTGTGCTTGTTGTATGAAATTTCTGTAATCGTTGATGGCACCTTCAGCATTCGGATATTGAATCAACGCACCGAAGAAGGTATCATCGAGTGAAGTAGTTTTATAATCGCCGAATACCAACTCAACACCAACAGGTAAGGCTCTTGTTTTCAAGACATCAACTGTTTGTGCAAATGTGTGCTGATCCACGAAGAAACGATGTTTGCCATCCTTGCCTTTTACCCCGTTCAATAAAGTCATCGCTTCAGCAGCAGCAGTGGCTTCATCCAGCAACGAGGCATTGGCGATAGGCAACCCTGTAAGATCGCTGACCATAGTCTGGAAATTCAATAAGCTTTCAAGACGGCCTTGTGCGATTTCAGCCTGATAGGGCGTATATTGGGTATACCATCCCGGGTTTTCAAATACATTTCTCAATATCACACTTGGTGTGATGGTTCCATAATAACCTTGTCCGATGCAATCTTTCAACAACTGATTCTTATTACCAAGTGTCGTGATTTTCTTCAGGTATTCAAATTCACTGATCGGGGCATCAACGGCGAGCTCGTTTTGTAACCGGATAGAAGCCGGTACTGTTTTTTCGATCAGTTCGGCCACTGAAGCAACACCGATCGTGTTAAGCATCTGAGATGTTTCGTGTTCGTTTGGCCCGATATGTCGTCCGAGGAACTCCTGTTGTTGTTTTTGAAATAAATTCATGGAAAGGGTTTGAAGCGTGAAAAAATTTGAGCGCAAATTTAGGCAAAATGTAAGTATAAATGAAGGACGCGTTATTTATTGTTACGAGGAACCTGTTGACCTTAGAGCCAGTTTGCCAAAATACCTGACAAAAACCTCTTTAAAAGACAAATCCACCGGAAGTTGTCGGTGGATTTGTCTGAATAATATATGTGTGAAGGGCAAGCTTTAGATTTTCCAACCCGGATATAACTGAAACGCAAGCATGAATTCATTGATTTCGCCTTTGACGCGAATCGTGGTTTGCTCATTTTCTGCATCCATCAGGATGGTATCGATCCAATTGGCAATATGTTCCATATCGCCTTCTTTTAGCCCACGAGTGGTCAGCGCCGGTACACCAAGACGTATACCTGACGTGATGAAAGGCGATTTGTCATCATATGGCACCATGTTTTTATTGATGGTGATATCGGCTTTCACCAAAGTGTTCTCAGCTTTTTTACCTGAGATATTTTTATTTCGGAGGTCAATCAGCAATAGATGATTGTCGGTTCCTCCTGATACGATATCATAATCACGCTTCTTGAAAGCAGTTTCCAGCGATTTAGCATTGGCCAGTATTTGTTGGGCATACAAGTCAAAATCAGGTTGAAGGATTTCGAAGAAGGCCACTGCTTTGGCTGCAATCACATGCTCCAGCGGTCCGCCTTGCGTACCCGGGAATACGGCCAGATTAAGCAAGTCGCTCATCATGCGGGTTTCTCCTTTTGGTCCTTTGATTCCCATAGGGTTTTCAAAATCAGTTTTCATCAGGATGATACCTCCACGAGGACCACGTAAGGTCTTGTGCGTTGTGGACGTTACGAAATGGCAATGTTCAAAAGGTGAACTAAGCAAGCCTTTGGCAATCAGTCCTGCAGGATGTGACATGTCGCAAAGTACGAAGGCATTCACCTGATCCGCGATGTTTCGGATTCGGGCATAATCCCAATCACGACTGTACGCTGATGCGCCACAAATAATCAGTTTAGGTTTTTCTTCCAACGCCACTTTTTCCATCATATCATAGTCGACCAGCCCATCTTCCTTTTTTACACCATAGAAAAAAGGCTGATATAATTTACCGGAAAAGTTGACCGAAGAACCATGGGTCAGATGTCCGCCCATACTAAGATCGAGACCCAGAATCTTATCACCCGGTTTCAAAATGGCCAGCATCAAAGCGGCATTGGCTTGTGCACCTGAATGGGGCTGCACATTCGCAAAATCGACATTGAAAATCTGTTTTGCCCGATCAATGGCCAGTTGTTCGCTTTTATCCACTACTTCACATCCGCCATAATAGCGTTTGCCCGGATAACCTTCGGCATATTTATTCGTCATCACATTGCCCATGGCACGCATTATTTGTTCGCTGGTGAAATTTTCTGACGCAATCAATTCCAATCCGTGTTGTTGACGGGCAAACTCCTGTTCGATAAGGTCGAATATTTCTTTGTCAAATTGCATATTTGTGTTCTAATTTTAGGGCCTAAAGATAATTGATATAAATTTGAAAATCCGAGAATTTGAAATTTCGGGCATGCGACAAGGAGCATAACAACCCCTCACGTACACAAACAATAACAAAACAAGAAACATGAAAGTAATTATTCCGGGGGCCGGTGCAGGAGCAAAACTAAGACCACATACCTACACACAACCTAAGCCACTTATACCCTTGGCCGGCAAGACCATCCTGAGTTTCATCATCGACCAGTTCATCGAACTCGGTCAACTTGATTTCATTTTCATCATCGGTTATCTCGGCGAGAAGATCAAGAATTATGTAGAAGAGAATTATCCTCAAATCAATTCGACCTTCATCGTACAAAACGAACGATCTGGAACAGGTCATGCCATTTATCTTGCGAAGGATTGTGTGGCTTCCGATGAAGAATTGCTGATCGTTTTCGGTGATACCATCTGCGATTATGATCTGGCGGAAGTGATTGCTTCGAAATATTCGCTGGTAGGAGTAAAAAAAGTGGATGATCCCCGTGATTTCGGTGTTGCTGAAATCACGCACGACGGCTTTATCAAAAATGCTGTTGAGAAACCCAAGATACCGAAGTCAAATCTTGCCTTGGTGGGGATTTATAAAATTATTGAAAGCCGTCAGCTTTTTGATGTGATAGAACGGGATTTTATCAAAGACGATTCGCAGGAAGAATACCATCTGACGAATGTGATTAATGAACTAGCGCACAGCGGTATCAAGGTAGGAACGTTTCAGGTCAGCAACTGGTTTGATTGCGGAAAGAAAGAAACGTTGCTTGAAACCAATGCCATCTTATTGAATAAGGTCGGGTATGCATCGGAAGAGATTCCGTTTTTCGATAATACCATCATCATTCATCCGGTGAGTATCGCTATCGGTTGTGAAATTGAAAATTCGATTATCGGGCCGAATGTGACCGTAGGAGAAAAGGCCATCTTACGAAATTCCATCATCAAAGATTCCATCATCGGGTCTTATTCAGTACTTGAAAAAGTGGTACTTGAAAATTCCCTCATCGGGAGTGATGCCTTGATTTGTGGCGCCAGCCAGAGCTTGAATATCGGGGATAATACAGAAATAGATTTAAGTAAATAAGTATGCAGCATTTTGGAAAAATCAGTATAGACAGACAGTCGTTGGAGAATAGGATAACCTCGTTATTCGAAATACAGTACCCCATTATTCAAGCAGGTATGATATGGTCATCGGGTTGGAAACTGGCTTCAGCTGTGAGTAATGCGGGTGGTCTCGGTTTAATCGGGGCGGGCAGTATGCATCCTGAGGTTTTAGTGGAGCATATCAAACAATGTAAGCAAGCCACTGAAAGGCCATTTGGCGTGAACCTGCCGTTGTTATATCCTGACATTCAAAAGCATGTCGACAATATCATTCAACTGCAGGTGCCGATAGTCTTCACTTCGGCTGGCAATCCGAAAACATGGACCAAGACCTTGAAGGAAAACGGAATCAAAGTGGTTCATGTGGTTTCTTCGGCAAAGTTTGCCTTTAAGAGCCAGGAGGCCGGTGTGGATGCAGTTGTGGCTGAAGGCTTTGAAGCAGGTGGTCATAACGGCCGTGAAGAAACGACCACGATGTGCCTGATACCTTCTGTGAGAAAGGCCATTGACATTCCCTTGATAGCAGCTGGTGGTATAGCTACCGGTCGAAGTATGCTCGCCGCTATGATATTGGGGGCCGAAGGTGTGCAGATCGGAAGCCGATTTGTGTGCACGCCAGAAGCATCGAGTCATATCAATTTCAAGAATAAAATCATAGATGCCGAAGAAGGTCAGACTGAGCTTGTGCTTAAACGACTCACCCCGGTACGTTTACTGAAAAACGAATTTTACAACCAGGTCAAAGTAGCAGAAGACCATTGTATAAGCGATGAGGATCTCAATCTGTTGCTTGGCCGGGGCAGGGCAAAAATGGGTATGTTCGATGGAGATCTCACTGAAGGCGAATTGGAAATTGGTCAGGTCTCGTCAATCATACGCCAAATCATGCCGGCAGCGGATATCGTGAAGGAAATATGGACAGAGTTCGATAGCGTATTAAAAACGATTTCGGGCCTTACTTAATGATAATTTTATTACTTTTGAACGGTATATGAAGAAAATAATCCTTCTGTTATTCGTACTGCTCCCATTTATCTTATTGGCGCAAACCGGTGGTGGAAATAATCCAAATCCTGTAGTCAACCCCTATGGCTCCAATCCGTATAATCCCAATCAGCAGAACAACCCTAATTTCTTTGATCAGGGCGATAAAAATAACCCGACTGGTAAACAGTCAAACACGCAAAAGGATAACCAGACCAGCAATCCATCTACTTCCAACAGCCTTAACCCAAGCCCTTTTCAGGATCTGAACAGCAAACGTAGCGAAATAGACGAACAGAAAATTCAGGATTTGTATAAAAACGATCCGGATTATCTTGAGTATCTGAATGCGACACGGCAAGAGCAGAACCAGAAGATCGATACCTTGAATAAGTCAGACAGTTTGAGAAAAACTGTTTATGGTGCCAATTTCTTTTCCAATAATGTTTTTGATCTTTCCGACAAAACACCCACAGCGCCACCATTGGACTATAGGTTAGGGCCGGGTGATGAAATTATCATATCACTTTGGGGTGGAGCCGAATTGCAACAGAATTATACGATAGCGAAAGACGGTTCTGTATTTCCTCGCCTGGCCGGTAAGATTTACCTGCAGGGCCTGACCTTTGATGCAGCAAGCCGTGTCATAAAGCAACAATTCAGAAAGATAGTACCGGCTTCAACTAACATTGATATTCAAATGGGTAAGCCTCGTACCATCCGTGTAACCATTGTAGGTGAAGTAAGAAAGCAGGGAACCTATACCATTTCGGCCTTCAATTCAGCATTGAATGCCTTGTTCCGTGCCGGTGGGTTGACTGATTATGGTAACCTTCGTAAAATTGAAATTCGGCGCGCAGGCCAAACAGTCGATATTTTAGATTTATATGAATATTTGAATAAAGGAGGCAGAGAAAGGGAATTATACCTCGAGGACAACGATTTTATCTATGTCGGTCTGTATGAAAAGAAGGTAAATGCAATAGGGAGTTTCAAACGACCTATGTTTTACCAGTTGACCGGCGAAGAAGGCTTGACCGATCTTGTGGAACTTGCAGGTGGACCTTCTTTCAATGCCAGAAATTCACTGGTGCATATCAAGACTGTTAGTAACGAATCAGAGAAATATATCGATTTGGCGTCGCTTAGTAAGAAAAACGCCGTTGGCGGTCAGTACACAGACTTGATTCTGAACGACGGAGATGAAATCACCCTGAAAGCAATCAATGAAGGTTTGAACAACATCGTTAATGTTGAAGGTGCAGTCAATTATCCTGATGATTATGAGGTAAGGGAAGGTGAGCGACTGTCAGATGTTTTGAACCGCGCCGGAGGCATCTCTTCAAATGCGTATTTACCCAGAGCCTTCATTTTACGGGGTACGAATCCATTGGAATCCACCGCCATCAAAGTGGATTTGAAGAATATCGAAAACCCAAGCAACATCAATAACATCGAAGTATTTGCAGGCGATAAAATCAAGGTGTTATCTAACAAGGATTTTGAACAACAATACAAGGTCGAAGTCATTGGGTATGTGCGTAAACCAGGTAAAATTCAGTATTACAAGAATATCAAATTAAAAGATGTCCTTTTGCTTTGTGGTGGTCTTCGTCTGGATGCGGAAAACGGGCGGATAGAGATTTCGAATATCGTAGATTCGGTAAGCAAGTATAATATCAATTCGAAAGGAAGCAAAATAAAAAGTATTGCCATCAATTCAAATCTTGAAATCGACGAGGCATCCGAAAATATTGTGTTGCGACCCATGGATCGTATTTATGTACGCAGGAAAACCGAATTCTTAAATCAAAGCAGAATCACCATATCAGGTGAAGTAGCTTATGCAGGCGAATATGCGCTGATTGAAAAAAATGAGAGACTATCTTCGGTAATCAAACGTAGCGGAGGTGTATTGCCGACTGGCTATCCGGAAGGTGCAAAATTGATACGTCCCAGTGTAGGACAAATCGTTATTGATCTTCCTACTGCATTATCTAAAAAAGGATCAAAGCAGGATATTATTTTGAAAGACAGTGATATTATCATTGTGCCGACTGTCAATGAAATCGTACAGGTTCGTGGAGAAGTGCAGGTTCCGATCAATATCAAGTTTGACAGCGAAAATACCAGCGTTAAATATTATATCAGCGGTGCCGGTGGATTGGGCGACAATCCATGGCGTTCCAGAATCAATGTCAAATATTCAAATGGACGTGTGAAGGCCACAAAAAACTATTTCTTCTTCCGAAAATATCCGAAAGTCAAAGAAGGATGCACGGTCAGAGTACCAACCAAACCCAAAAAGGAAAACAAAGCCGATTTCAAAGACATCCTGACAGTAACCTCTGGATTTGTAACAACGGTGGCTACCTTGATTCTTGTTGCCAAAAGTCTGAATATCAAATTCTAAATATAGTAACCCTTTGTCAAATATCATTTCCATATTGTCTGAATTGAAAACCGCGATCACTGTCAGGTTGCTGCCAATACTCGGCGTGTCAGTTCTGGTTGCCGGAGGGCAAGGTTTTTTAACCCGATCTGAGAAAGGTGAGTACGGAGCCTATTCCAAAATTTTTCCACTATCCATTAATAAGGCTGGTGGATCAAGTCCCATTGATGCTATCCGTGCGCAGTTCGGTATAACCGATAAAACGGATTACGATAAGATTTATAATGTGAAGGAACTGGTGACGAGCCGAACAGTTTCAATGAATATCGCCCGTTCAAAACCTTACGGAACCAAGTATGCCTCCATGTCTGCCTGGTTGATCGATGATTATAATAACAATCGGCCTTTTCTGAAAAAGAAAATCATGGTGGACCTTTCAGACTCCAACGATATCTATTATAAAGGGGCAAGTATCTTATTGGGTAATACCGAAGTGGCCAATGATGCAAAAACCAATTTCACCACCATCACCACGCGTTCTCATCAAAAGGAACTTACTCAGGCAATGAATGAAAAGATACTGGTAGAGCTATCTAACTATTATATCAAACTGGTGACTGAGAAACCAAGGTCCGATTTGGATAAGATAAGGCAGATGCGCGATTCGTTACAACAGGAACTGAATTCAAGCGAGCGAGCCATCGCCGGTTTTATCGATGCCAATCAGATGTCGGTGAAGACAAGCACTCAATTGCCTCAATATAAACTGATGCGTATGCAGAAGGAAATCGAGCAGTTATACACCACCACCGCCACCTCATATCAGAACGCCAAGTTTAAATTACTTTCCGAAAGTCCGATTTTTCAAGTGTTAGATCAGGCAGGCCCTCCTTATACCTTTGACAAGCCTAATTGGAAAAAGAATGCGGCCATTGCCTTCATCGCTTCGTTTATCATCATGTGCATATTCTTCACCAGGAAAATCATCCTGAGAGTGATAATCGACGAATTGTCAAAATCCTAACTGTAGCGGATCCACTTGAACACTTCCTTCCAAGTGGCCTTTTTCCCGTACAATAAAATACCTGTCCGATAAATCTTAGCACTGATCCAGGTCATAAACACAAAACCTGCCACCAGCAATAACATCGAAGCGGCGATTTGCCATGCGGGAACTCCGTAAGGTATGCGTGCCATCATCACAATCGGTGAAGTAAGCGGAAACAAGCTCCCAAAAATTGCCAATGGGCTATTCGGGTCTTTGATGGCCGATGTCATGATAAAAAAGGCAAGGATGATAGGCATGGTTATCGGAATCGTCATTTGCTGCGCTTCTTGTTGGTCTTCATTTACCATACTGCCAACCGCTGCAAACATAGCAGCATATAAAAAGTAGCCACCAAGGAAGTAAAATAGAAAACAACTGATGATCAGTGTCCAATTTTGGCTGGATAAGGTTTGAAAAATCCCTGCCAATTCGGATGGTGGTACTTTGTTCAATGCATCCATACCAGTTGCCGAACCCGGATGCATGGCATGACGAAGTTCGGGTACAAGCAGCGGAAGCAGAATTTGAAGCGAACCTGTGAGGATAAGCCATAATAAAAACTGTGTCAGGCCCACCAGTGCAATGCCGACTATTTTACCCATCATCAATTGAAATGGCCTTACACTGCTGATAATCACTTCAGCAATGCGGTTCGTTTTTTCTTCCATTACGCCACGCATGACGCTCATACCATAAATTAAAATCACGAGATAAATGAGAAAGCCGGTGGCATAACCAATCATGGTTGCAATCTCTGAACTGGTTTCCTTATTATTTTTCAAGTCAAAGCTCTTGATATGGATGCTTGAATTATTGATACTGTCAATTTTAGCCTTATCGATGCCTTCATCCTGCATTTGTTTGATCTGATAGACTGAATTCAGGTCATCAGAAATAAACTCTTTGGCGCTCAGGCTTACACCACCGTCTTTGTATATATTGATACTGTCAGGCATCCCGTTTCGGAACGGATAGATGTGAAGTAAGATATCACAATTATTTTTGTCCAATAGTGTCGTATGATTTTCGTGCGCACCATCTTTGATATATTTGATGGTATAAGATGATGAACTGGTATCCATCTTATTGGCGAATACGCCACTTTCGTCGATTACCGCGATCGCTTCCTTCTGCTCGCTTTTGGCAGCCATATAGGCCATAGTCGCCATGAGCCCAAGCATCAGAATGGGGATTAATAGAGTAGTGACCAGAAATGATTTTTTCTTCACTCGTGAGATATATTCACGTTGAATGATAAGCCAAATTTTATTCATAGTAGTTCGTTGTTTGTTTATTTTGAATCAAATTGTCGCACCCCGCCGTTGTCGCCTTCGACCAAGCGGATAAAAATATCATTTAGTGAAGGAAGGATTTCGCTATATGTCTTGATTTTGAATTGATGCTCCAAACAATACGATAGCAAATTATTCGCCTCTCCATTGTTTTCAAACTGAAGTGTATAGATATTCCCGTCATGCTTTATGATATTCTTTTCATAACCCTCGATCGGTTTGTCCACTTCAAGTTGAAACATATTCTGCTTGAAATTTTCTTTGATCTCTGAAACCGACCCGTTGAGAATCAGTTTCCCTTTATTGACCAAGGCAATTTCGCGACAAATCTCTTCGACTTGTTCCATACGATGTGTCGAGAAGATGATGGTAGTCCCTTTTTGTGCGAGATCATAGATCTCATCTTTAATGACAGCACTGTTGACAGGATCCAAACCACTGAAGGGTTCGTCAAGAATCAATAGTTTCGGATCGTGCAGGATTGTGATAACAAACTGTAATTTCTGTGACATGCCTTTGCTGAGGTCTTCAACCTTTTTATTTTCCCAGCTTTGCATATCGAGTTTGTCAAACCAGTATTTAATTTTTTTAAGAGTTTCGGTTTTGCTCAGGCCTTTAAGCTGACCCAGATAAAGCGCCTGCTCTCCGACCTTCATTTTTTTATACAAGCCCCGTTCTTCAGGCATATAACCTATCAAAGGGCTATGTTTGATCAGTTCGAAAGGTTCACCATTCAACAGTATATTACCTGCATCGGGCATCGTGATGCCGGTGATCATTCTGAGCAGGCTCGACTTGCCCGCTCCGTTTGGTCCGAGAAGGCCAAAGATGGAACCTGTCTTCACAGTAAGTGAAATATCGTCAACAGCCTTTTGGGTAGCATACTGCTTTTTCAAATGTTGTACTTCCAGCATGTTATTGTTTTTAGTGTATCAAAGCTAATTAAAAAAAAACCGACTCTTTCGAATCGGTTTTGATTTTTCTATTTGAAGAGCTCATCTGAAATATTGGTATTGATATCGACACTTTGCAATTTCATTTCCATCAGCCCCATCGGACCTCCAGACTGTTTGATTGTCTGAGGAAATTTCAATCCGCCTTTTCCATCTTTATAATCGAGGAAATAAGTCGACTGAGTCACTTTCCCTTGAGGACCGTCTTCTGATTCTTCTGTTTTTACTTTGTATCCGGTTTTCACATCATAATAAGCCATCACTACATCACCGTTTGGCTTGGTGATTTCCACCTGGTAAGCATCGGCATCATCAACCTTTTCAGTTCCTTTCAAAGAAAGTTTATGATCAGGTAAAAGATAACCTAATTCCTGACTCATATTGGCCTCATCGGCATATTGCTTAGTTTCTTCTGCATCAAAGTCTTTCTTTTGACCTTGCATGATCATATATCCTTTGGTACCGTCGAAGACAATTTTCTGTAGTGAATTTCCAGCCATGTTCACATCAATCAGCAATTTGTTCGGGCTTTTTCTTGTGGTATTGATACTGATTTTCATGCCCTGCATTTCCATGCCCATGATGACTGTCATATCTTTTACATTTTCCCAGGCGCTTGTGCCACCTGTCATATCGATATGTTTTTGAACCACGCTGCGGGCTGATACATTCGATGGTATCGCTGCTGCCGGTGCATCGGTCACAATATTGCCATTCAGGTCATAAATGGTAACCGGACCGAATTTCTTCATTTTTTCAGCTACCAATTTCTTATCGCCTGCCACTGTGATGTAAGCAACTCCTGGGGTTATATATTTCTTAGCCACATCCATCACATCCTGCGCAGTGACAGCCTCAACATTTTTCAAATAATTCTTATAATAATCTTTCGGCATGTTGTATTTCTTCTCATTGATTGCATAACGTGCCAATGTTTTAGGATCTTCCAAACCTAAGGCGAAGGTACCAGCCATATAATTCTTAAATCCTTGCAGTTGTTCGTCAGGAACCAATTCAGTTCGAAGCTTGTCCATCTCCTTTAAAATCTCTGCAACCGAACTGTCGCTGGCTGAGGTTGTGCTATTGGCTGTAGCCGAAAAGCTTCCTCCATAAGGCAACTCATCACTACGCACTGATGAGTAGGAGCCATATGTCCATGCATGTGTTTCACGAAGATTCTGAAAGAGTCGTCCGGTGCTTCCGCCACCAAGAATACCATTAGCTACTTTGAGTTTGATTTCATCAGGTGAACCTTGTTTCATATTCACAGGATATGTTACATCAATGACACTTTGCACAGCTCCTGACTTGTTGACAATGCCAACAGTAGCACCGGTTGGTGGTTTGGGTGTCGGATAGGTTGCCACCGGCACGGTTTTCTTTTCCCATTTGCCGAAATTCTTTTCGATCTGAGCCTTCGCTTCAGCCAAAGTGATATCGCCCACAACAGCCATATAAGCAACATTAGGACGGAAATAGGTTTCAAAGAATTTTTTGCAACGATCCAGTGTAATCTTATCAACGCTCTTTTCTGTCATCACTTCACCATACGGATGGTTTTTACCATAGTTCAGAATGGCGGTGATGTTTCTGCTCATCGCTTCAGGATCGTCCTGGTTTTGTGCCAGACCTGATTTGGCTTGCTTTTTTAATTTGTCAAGTTCCGATTGAGAGAAATTAGGACTGGTCAATACTTCACCACAAAGCGCCAGCAATTTATCTGCATTCTTTTTCAGTGTTTGCATGTAAATACCGTCATTACCAATACTAAGAGTGGCACCCAACATATCCAATTCCTGATTGAACTGATCTTTTGATTTCGTTTTAGTTCCTGCGGTGAGAAGTTCACCGATGAAATCCTGAAACCCTACCATATCGCCTTGTACTTCAGGATGAATATCAAAATCGATGGAATACGATACTGAAGGTAGTTTATGATTTTCAACCACATATACTTTAATGCCATTAGACGACACAAAAGATTGTGCTGTTCCCATTTGAAGCAACGGTGCGGGACCTGCTTTAGGGCGTATACTTCTGTCGATTGTCTGGCCATAGGCAGAAGAACCTATCATTAAAACGGCTGCTATATTTAAAATGAATTTTTTCATTTCTGATGTATTTAATTTTTAATTGAGATTGATGAAATTAGTTTTTGCTACTGTCTGGTAAGTAATACAATACGAGACGGTTGTTCTTGGTAAAATATTTCTTTGCCACGGCCTGCATATCAGCCACCGTTACCTTCATGTAACGATCAAGTTCTGTATTGATCAGGTTGGTGTTGCCAAAATATACATGGTAGTTGGCAAGGTTTTCTACGATTCCTAATACACGTTGATTTTGTGAAATGAATTCATTCTCGATCTGATTCTTACATTTTTGCAATTCATCAGCACTCACCGGATTATTGACGATGTTCTCAACTTCATCATTCATAGCTTTTTCAAGCTCCTCAGGTTTTACACCCATATTGCCGATACCATACATCATGGTCAATCCCGGATCTTCGGATGGTAAGCTGAAGGCTCCTGCTGCAACCGCTTTCTGTTGTTTGTCTACAATCTGTTTTTGTAAACGGGAGCTTTTTCCTGCTGACAAGATCTTGCCCAGCATTTCCAACGCATATGCATCGGCTGTGCCTTGTGAAGGAGCGTGATATGCAAACACAACAGCTGGCAATTGTACTTTGTCATAAAATGTCACACGTTTCTCGGCGGTTTGCACTGGTTCTTTAATCGTCGGACGAACGATAGCCTTAGTTCCTTTTGGTATAGTACCAAAATATTTCTCAATCCATGCTTTGGCTTGTGTGATATTGATATCGCCACCCACCGAAAGGGTTGCATTGTCTGGTACATAATAAGTTTTATAAAAGTCCATGAACTCAGGTAGTTTGGCCTGGTCGATATATTGCGCTTCACCGATTGGTGTCCATTGATAAGGATGCACGGTATAAGCGTTCTTAAATATTTGCTCTAACAAGCGGCCGTACGGTGTGTTTTCGTACCGTTGTTTTTTCTCTTCTTTCACAACCTTGCGTTGTGTTTCCAGACCGATGTCATCGATTTTGGCATGAAGCATACGCTCGCTTTCCATCCACATACCTTGTTCCAATTTGTTGGAAGGCAAAGTTTCGAAATAAAAAGTCCTGTCGAAGGTCGTGTTCGCGTTGATGACGCCACCGTTGTTCTGAACGAGTTTCATGTATTCGCCACGACCGATATTTTCACTTCCTTCGAACAAGAGATGTTCGAAAAAATGAGCAAATCCTGTACGTGTAGGATCTTCGTTTTTAGAACCTACATGATACAGCACAGAGATAGCAACGGTTGGGATTGTGTGATCTTCGTGGAGGATGACATGTAAGCCGTTAGGTAAGTCGTACTCGGTAAACTTGATATTCACCGACTGGGCACTCACGGCATATGAACTGATGACCGTGAGCAATGAGAAAATGGTTTTTCGCATGTTTGAAAATTTTCCGCAAAATAAAACTATTCTCTCTAGGTTTCCACAAAAGAAATCGATGAAAGGTAATTGCGGAGGATAGATGCTTACAAGAAGAATCCCCACTGGGACAAAATAAAAGATGAGGCGGTCTATTGAATTAGAGTCCTGACAGGCAGATACCAATCGAATATGGTCTTACATTTTCAGGTCCGGCATTGACTTTGAATAAACCTCCTAAATTGTATGAACCGAAAACTGAGAAATTACCATACCCTATTCTGGCCGTTGCGGCATAACGCCAAGTTTCAACATAGCGCTTTGTACTGACCTTTTCAACAATAGGTTTGTTGTTAAACGTTCTTTTACCTTTGGTATGAGACGATAAAAGCGTACCCACTTTCAGACCCAAAGCTATTTTGACTCCTTTGTTTCTGTTTTCCTTATTGCCAAAAAAGCGGAGTTCGAAAGGTGCTTCGACATACGTAGTAGTAAGCTTGTACTTCTTATAAGGTTCTTTTTCAGGAATGAATGATATAGACGATGACGTGTCAGTCAACACAATCTGCTGATCCTTCAAAAAAACACTGCTGGTGCCTATTCCTAAGCCGGCAGCAAAACTGAAATTCGATTTCATGATAGGGAAATCATAACATAAATAAGCATTGAAGGCACGACCAAGTCCATTTACTTTAACGCTGTCCGGTCGATTGGTCCAGTTGTCGTAGCCGAACTGTATCATCACATAGTCTCTAGATGGCATACTGTAGGCCGATTTAGCTAACATCGAAGATGGTGAGGATTGTGCGTTTGATACCGAAAAGCCAAGAATCGCTATCAACGTTAAAATGTATTTATTCATCATGAGGGAGTTGGCTGCAAATATATTCATTCAGTATTAATAGCAATCGTTAAAATAAAGAGAATGATGGTTCTTTTTCATTCATACAGTGATTATCCCTTTTATCAAAATATAGATATCGAATTTGATACATACTGTACATTTGTCCAGTGCCCCGAATTTCAAAATACTGGCTCTTTCAGATTACTGGCTGGCTCTGCTTTGCCTTTGTGAATATCTATATTGCTATCCTTACGCAGGAATTTACTCAAGACGTATTGATCATCAATCTGCTGATTTCAGTAATCGGGCTTTTATTAAGCCACTTATTCCGCAATTACATCCTTAAGGCCGGATTGGCATCGAAACCCACAGAAAACGTTTTGATAATTGTGACGGGGGCGATAACGCTCTTAAGCGTTGTGTACAATCTATTCTATTATGTCTGCCTTTATTTTCTTTACAACGAATCTATTTTCAAATTGAAAACCACTTCGTTTCTGGGTTCTTTCGTTTCGGTGTTCTTTCTTTTTAGTCTCTGGAGTATCATTTATTTTGCCTGGACCTATGTGGAGAATAACAGACGCAACCTTATTGATCGGTTGAAAATGGAATCAGCCATGAAAGACCTTGAGCTGAAAACTATACGGTCAAACCTCCAACCGCATTTTATCTTCAACGCTCTTAACAGTATCCGTGCTTTGATTGATGAAGATCCCGAATTGGCAAGAAAAGCGATCACCCGAATTTCAAATATCCTTCGTAGTTCGATCACGCAACAAGAGATAACAGATACCCTTGAAAACGAATTGACTCTGGTGAATGATTATCTTACACTGGAGAAAATCAGATTCGAGGAAAGACTCAGCTTCAGTAAGGACATAGACCCGGCTTCACTGGCCTTGCATATACCAACCATGATGTTGCAAACTCTCGTCGAGAATGCTGTCAAACATGGGATTTCAGCATTGGAGAAGGGTGGTATCGTGCATATACAGTCGACATATCAAGAGGGCATACTGGAACTGAAGATCAGCAATACCGGAAGTCTGCAAGTCGAAGAACGCAATGAACACAGTTTGGGTTTCGGACTCAATTCGACTAAGCAGCGTTTGAAACTCATCTACAACAAAAAGGCCTCTTTTGATATCTTTGAAAAGGAGAACATGGTTCATGTTCGTATAAAAATAAACACCCATTAAAAACTAATCTGTCATGATTAAAGCAATGATTGCCGATGATGAACGCTTAGCCCGAAACGAGCTAAAAAAAATCCTTAAGGACTTTCCCGAAATCGAGATTATCGATGAAGCGGTAAATGTGCAGGATGCCATTGAAAAAATCGAGATTCATCAACCTCAGCTTATCTTTCTGGATATACAAATGCCAGGGAATAAGACAGGTTTCGATTTATTGGAAGTGCTTGAGTACGCTCCGAAAGTGATATTCACAACAGCTTATAACGAATTTGCCATAAAAGCCTTCGAGTTTAATGCACTGGATTATCTGCTTAAACCCATCGAAACCAAACGTCTTTCAGAGGCAATCCAGAAGGTGAAGAAAAGTATGGAACAAGATACCATTGCCCAGAAAAATCATTTGGGTGTACAGGATCAGGTATTTGTGAAAGATGGTGAGCGTTGCTGGTTTGTGAAACTCGGCGATGTTCGATTGTTCGAAAGCGTGGGTAATTATGCCAAGGTGTTTTTCGGTACCAATAAACCACTTATTCTAAAATCATTGAATGCGTTAGAAGAGCGGCTCGATAATAAGGTCTTTTTCAGGGCCAACCGAAAACATATTATCAACCTTCTGATGATACAAAAAATCGACAGCCACTTTAACGGCGGATTGAAAGTAACCTTACAAGGAGGCGAAGAAATAGAGGTTTCACGAAGACAAGCCGTGAAGTTCAAGGATAGCATGAGTTTGTAATATCGTGAGCTTACCAATATCAGTACGACATATTTCCCAATTACAACACCAACTCGTATTTCGAATGTGCTTTCTCATGATTTGCAAGATCAAGGTCCGTACAAAATACTCACGGTGATGCATTCTGACAAAACATAGAATCTGTAATGTGGCAGGTGGTTGATGGAATAAACCACCACCCTTTAAATACCATGATTATGTTCCTTCTTGAATGGGGCATCGCGCAGTGGTAATGCCGATGTGATATTCATGGCAGACCAACCTCTTTTAGATACATGCAGTGGTAAATTCAGACCGGTATTGTGTTTAGAACAAATGAAGCAGAGCGAAATGAGGTCTATTACAAAATTCCAATCGGTTTTATCTCTTTCTTACCGGTCTCGCTTGTTTGATATTGAATAATCCAACAAAAATGGAATACCCCATCAAGGCCCCGAATCCGATTTGTTTCATCACTCCCAGCAAATCAGTGCTTTGCCATTCCTGCATCACTTTTCCTTCCTTGACGTTGCGTACACAAATTCCATTAATCGTAAGATTCTTTTTATTAGCCGGTGCCCCCATGAATTTACCCGTGTTGACTGCTGTCGAAATAAACCTGATAGTCGCCGTATCGCCATCAACCACAACATGAGGGAATTGCATTTGTAAGTTTGAAAATGCGGCCTTCATATCTTGCATGAACCCGATGTATTCGTCCTTTGTGAAGACAAACCCATCTCCCGTATAGGTAAAATTGTCATCCAATAAATGGTCGAGGTCATTCCATCGACCTTCTAAAATTGCTTTTGATACCGCAAGGGCTGTGTTTTTTACTTGTTCTTTATCCATCATCTGCCTGGTTTTTTTAATGATGCAAAGTTGTGACTTTTACTTGCCCTGAACAATATACTACCCAAAATGAAAGCACTATACGTTTGGTAAGTACTAAGTGCTCCTTGTATCTTTATCAAAAGCTTAAAATGAAACGCTATAAACTAGATGGAACCTTTTATTATTGTCCTGTCGATCTGACCTTGTCTGTCATCGGTGGCCGGTGGAAGAGTTTGGTGTTTTGGAATCTGAGAGAGGGCACCAAACGATTTGGCGAAATGAAAAAAATGCTGGTTGGTATTAATGATAAAATGCTGACCCAGGTATTAAGGGAACTTGAAGCCAGTGGCGTTGTCAACCGAAAAGTCTATGAAGTCATCCCGCCGAAAGTTGAATACACCCTCACCGAAGAAGGAAAATCTTTATTACCTGTCATGGAATTGATGTCGCATTGGGGTCAGAAATTTGAAGTCTAGAATTCGATCTCCACGCCTTTACTTTTTGTACCTCAGTTCTCTTTGCTACCACGATGAATGCATGCAGCTATTACATTAATTCAAAAGAGGAACAATGTCACTAAGATCCAATGTCATCTCATCAAATGCTTTCATTGGCGTATTTTGCAAGGCTGTGCCTAGTTTCCTGAATTCATATTTCTCTGTGAATTTTGAAAACGAGTTTTTTATCATCCTTCGTATTTCAAACACATCGACCGCATCGTCCTCGTCTATCACATATGAATCCCAAGCAACATAAAGCAACATCAAGTCTGTCCCATTCTTAATTTGGCAAGTAAACCTGCACGCCAGTCCTTTTTTTGTCGGTGCCGTTTTTTTCATCACTTCCAGAGAAATCTCTGATTGGATTTCTCCGATCGCATTCATATCTATTGGTTCTATGTAAATCCATTCATCAACAACAAGTTCTGTTTGTTCGATCATTTTTTGTGGGTTTTAATTTTTAGCATATTTTTTAGTTTTCCTGAACAACATGTATTTGAAAAATCAATGCAAATGATGGGATCAGGATCAGTTCCACTGCAAAGCAAGCAGAAGGGTAATTCCTCGCAGCTCTTCTGTGATTCCGTTTATTGTTACTTTGGAGTACATACTTTCGATTAGCAAGTGTATGTCATGAAAGATAGGTTTTCGCATCAATAGTTGCTTTTCTGATGGCAACAAATATAAGACCTGCAAGAAGTAAAAAAAGAATAAGCGATGAACCTTTTGTGCCGAAATCCAATCCTCCCTTTTCATGTGTCTTAGTCAGCAAGTCGCCAAAGGTCGCACCGAAGGGTCTTGTCAATACAAAAGCCAGCCAAAACAACACTACACGAGAAAATTTTGTGAAGAAGTAAGTCAAAACAATAAGCATTAGTAAACTGCCAATCAGTATGACGCCACCCGAAAAACCAAGTCCTGAATTATCAGCCAGAAAGTCGCCTAAGGCGGTTCCCAAGGTGTTTGAAAATAAAATGGCTGTCCAGTAAAACAATTCTCCACGACGCGAGTGGATCGTTGTTACAGACAACGATTTTTCGCTTGCCCACCAAAGCGCCAATGTAATCAGCAAAAGAGAGACCAACATCATAGATCCTGTTGCATAACCCAGACCTAAGGTTCTGTCCATATAATCCGACATCGTTGTTCCTGCAGTACTTGTTGCAAGAATAACGGCCCAATAAATAATTGGCGTATATTTTTTTGTAACGAGTTGTGCAATGAGGGTGGCAAAAAAGAAACTCAACAGTATGGCTGAACTCATAGCATAGCCAATATTCATTGTCATTGAAAGTAGATCACCTGCTGTTTCACCTAAGGTGGTGGCGCAAATTTTCATTATCCAGAATGAAAGCGTGATTGCAGGAAGTTTATTCATTCACTATATTGCTTTTGTTTCGTTGTTATCATCCTTCACGTAGCTGAGATAAAATTCGTACGCCATAAACCACAAGGAATACACGGTTAATCGTCCCCAAAAATCAATGAAAGGAAGAGTAGCCAGGTCGGGCGAAAGTTTATTCATGTAACCAAGCATTAGAAAGACAGGAATGTTTAAGCACACAATAAAAATGATGATGCTTTTTAAGAGGCTTTTACCGGGTAGATATTTTCTGTAAAGGGCGTACCCGGTAAACCAAAGTGAATACACACAAAGTCGTCCCCAAAAGTCAATGAACACAATCGCTCTGGGTGTGGAGGAAAAAACCTGAAGGTAGGCAAGCACAAGAAATACGATGGCGTTTGCTGCCACCAAGGTTCCTAATACTTGTTGAACTCTTTTTTTATTGTTTGTCATATCGTTTGAAATTGTAAAGGGACGCCTGCAAAATACGGAGTTCCTTTTACTATTTTTTGATTATCCTTTTGGTTACCTTTTTGATTATGCAAAAAGGTAAAAAATAAAATAGAATTCAACTGCTTAAGTAAACATGCCGATAGTCAGAGTATGTTAGATACGCTTTGCAAACTTCTTTATTCTGCTACAGGCGTTCCATCTTCTTTAAAGGCCGCTTCTTTTTTATTCGTGCCCTTTTTCAGATCTACTTCATAGATTAGCCCGTGTTTCGACGTTTCTGTTTTATCGGCCTCGGTAATGGTCCAATCGGCGTATGTTTTTTTAATGGCCGCGGCAACTCCCTTAGGCAAATCAACCACTTTGATTTTTCTTTCTGTCTCGAGCCATGTGCCATTTTCTGCAAAGTTTGCTGAGATGTTGCTTCCTTCAAAAGTGAATTCAGCTTCCCACTCTTTTGAGCCTTCTTTGCCCCAACTGACTTTAGTTGCGCTTGGGAATTTTGTTATAAACGCTTTTTGAACTGAGGCCGGAGGCGTAGCTGCCAATGAACTGCCGTAAATGAATACAGTGGTTATCATCGTTAAAAATAGTTGCTTCATTTTTTACTTGTTTAATGTATGATGGAAGTATCAAGTGCCAAAAGTAAATAAGTTTTAGAAGTAAGTTACATCATATTCTCTCAAAGCCTCGGCAATGAAATGTGAGACCAAGCATTCATCATTTTATCACCGTAGAGTCCGACATAATCATATAGTTGAGTTGATAATTTCGTTGTTGAAACTCTGCGAGGGAAAAACTATAACGTAATCGAACGGGTTCGTAGAACCCTTTTTATCTGTAGTTCGACATGCCGCAGGAGCATGCCAAACAGCATGTATAAGAAATGAGCGATTATTTACAAATGTAAGCTTCGTGAAAATTGATTCAGTTTTACACTTTATGGCAGTTTCCAAGGGGTATAGTTTAATTTACCTGCGAGTTATTTTATGTTACCAATGAATTAGTGTTTTTTACCAATCGATTAATTTATTTTGCAAATGTATTAGTTGGCTTTACCAATGATTAAGTTCTTTTTGCAAACCAATTAATTGCTTTTGCAAATGAATTAGTTGGCTTTACCAATGGCTTATTATGGGTATTTTGGCGGCAACAGGAAGATCTAAAAAGATTATGTAGTTTTATCTGTCGTTTTGGCGGTTTTGAAAGTTAAAGATCTTTATTAGAAATACGTTTATTAGAAATTTTCATCCGAAGCTAACAACATAATTTCTTCTTAATATCTGCATGTTTATTCAGGCACATATATTTCAACTTTCTTTTTCCTTTTTGCCTGATCAAAAAGGTAACCAAAAAATCTATCCCGAAGTATCGGGATGAAGTATCGGGAGAAAAAAGGCGATTCCTTCGGATCGGTTCATGGTGTGTGCTGCACGCTATGTTGTGCGAAAAATAAATTTTATGTTTATACCATTACTCTTCGCGCAACGCGATTCCGCTTGCCCAGAACCTATCACTTGTTTTTCGCCATGATCCGTAACATAATTTTACATAAAGTGACTCGCTAATTTTTACTAATAATGTTTAGAAAGCGGATATTCAGATAATTTTTATAAGGTCGATATAAATACAAATGTTAGTAGAATTAATAACTATACCTAATGTGAAAAAATATTTTAAAAAATAGTTGCCTGAATAAATATGAATATTTATTTTGCCAGCGTTTTAGTAATGTTATCTCTATTTTTTTAACCAAAAAACCTATTTAAACATGGCAAACCTAATTACGCGTGAATACCCTTGTGCCCAAAAGGATTTGTATTCAATCATTGAAACAGCTTGGGCAAATTACTCTCTTAAACTTGCAAATTTTACAGCACATAAGGCACTTTATACGGCGGCTTATAAGACAGCAGCATTGGCAGCTGAAGCAGCAGCTAAGGCGATGCCCGATGATGTGACACGGAACGCCGCTGCAGAAACTCTGCGCATAGGCTTAGTGAAAATGGGTGACATTTGTTTGCTCAATTTCAGGACCTTGAAAAGCTATATTGAAACGGCTTTTACTGACAGAGATGTATGGACCATACAATTTAAGGCGGCAGGCCAACAGTATTTTAAGGATGCTGGCAATGAGGATTGGGAAAGCATGGAATTGCTGAACCAAGCCATGAAGAATTATATGGCTGCGCCTGCGAATGCTACGCTGCTATCGGGTACTCCAGCGAATTCGAATATGCCTGCAACTTTTGCAGCAGCGGTGGCTACAGCGGCTACTAATTTTAGTGCGCAGTATCTGGCGTTTAAAAGTGCAGAGGAAACCTCGGCGGCTACGGCGGCAAAGTTGATCGCTAATAATGCTTGCTACCGCACTTTGACGGCTATGCTGCGTGACGGGCAGGTGATATTTTCGAATGATTTGGAGACGAGGAAGCTTTTTGTATTTAGTACATTATGGGATTTGATAAATCCTCCGGTGGCGGGTATTAAAGGTGAGGTGAAGGCAAGCGGAACCAATGCACCGATAGTGGGTGCGACCCTTTCGATACAAGCAGACGGTGAAGTGGCGTTTGACCTATTTAGTGATGACGATGGCAACTATAGCCATCAGATGGGGGCGGGCAAGTATACGATAACAGTTAGTGCCAATGGTTATACTTCGCAAAGTAAAACAGTGGATATGAAGGCAGATGGATATAAGACGTTTGATTGGGTGATGGTGGCTGTTTAGTTTATTATATGCTATTAAAAATGGCCGGCGAATGCCGGCCATTTTTAATTTTATTTATTGGCACAGGTTGCAAACTTGCCAAACTGCT
>CAIQUX010000155.1 GCA_903875055.1 uncultured Bacteroidota bacterium | reverse complement strand
TCATAGGTAAATTCCAGCACAGTGGAGTTGACCAGTTTGCCTATGATCGTGGTCTTGTTGTCAAGTACGGTCCACGGAATGGTCAGGTTGATGCTATCATGCGCATTGAGTATGACATGTGACGTATGAAAGAGGATGGTATCGAGGTTATTGTTTACATAAAACAATTTCATATCGCCCTCACACGCGAGATCACCATTATTACCCACTCGTGCCTTTATATTCAGGTTGGTGTTTAACGCCGGATTTAAGTTGAGTGATGTCAAGGCCTGGAAATAAAAGTTAGCGGCCTCTCCAACCACGAAGGCTCTTGTGGCTTCATTATTCATTTCGTCTACCTCAGGAATATGATGATCACAATCTATGAAAGCTCTTATGACATGCACACCTACCAAAGTGGAAGACCATATAAGAGGAATGGCCACCGTGGCATTATCACCGGTTACTAATCCGCCCACATTATGAATGGTAGAGAATTCCTGATTATCAACCAGAATTTTCAGATTCATGCTATCCGTGATGTTTGGATAGCCGATATTCTCATAACTGATATCAAAAGATACCGGCTCGCCTGGATGTGGATTCAATAAGGAAGGTGCTATGAACTGAGACAAGATTCGCATATCAGGTAAATCAACAACATTCACATTTCGAACCAATACATTGTTCGTTTCATCGCATTCAGTATACTGATGATCAGGATCGACCGTCATTCTGAAAGTATAAGTACCTGTTTGCGGAAATACGAAACTTGTCGGCAAGAAAGCCTGATAAGGACAATAGCAGGTCTGATCGATGTTATACAGAACGGCATTCCCTAAATTGATCGTGCCTGTTAAGCCCGGTCCACTGACCTCGAAGTTCACTTTCAACGTATCGGCATTATATAAGTGTTGCGCTACAACGCCTACCGATATATAGGCCGCCTGATTTTTAAGATATTGATGTGTCCAGAAGGGCGAATAATTATTACATTGATTGGCTGTTGAATCGATATAAAAATCCCAGCACATGGATTCTGAAATTGAATTATCCGATTCGTTCAATTCATCGATTACATTCATCGGATCTGCTGTAAGCGTAAGCAATTGAGTCGCTGGTAAGGGTGCAGTTATTACTTTTGTCACCGGCATCGAAGAATTGGGTGGCAGATTCACTGTCATGTTTTCAGTATAGCTGTTGCCATTTGAAAGTTCAAAACGAACAGGCAATATACCGCTGTATCCCATATTACCGTTGTTGTGAAGAACTCCACTCAGCATGATATTACTTCCACTATTATAATGTCCATCAGCCGATGTCACATCAAATGAAGTACAAGCAGCAAAGGTAAAGTTGGGTTTGCAAGCCAGTACCTGCATGGTATAGAAAGCCGTATTATTTGTTTCAGAAAATTCAGAAACTGAATTAGAAGGCAAATCACACAGCAAGACAAATGTATATTCACCAATCGATGAAGGTGTGAATGGAATCGAGAAAGAATAGAAATTATTCGGATAAGCGAGTGCAGAAACAATAGTAGGAATACTGACCAAGGTCGTATCCACAATGACACCATTCAACTTTTTCACGATGCTGCATGAAAATCCTCCGGTCGCATTTCCTCCGTAATTAGCCAAGGTAAACCCTACTGTTGAAATCTGGCAATCATACACAGTTCCACCTGGACCTGAATAAGGCGTAATATCAGGCAGTGCAGGTAATACATGAACCCCGATACCACGTGTGTTATCTTCTGAACATTCAGCGATGATACCTGTAGCATCGGCCATCGCACTCATTCCATAATAACCGGTTGTCTGGTAATTCACGGTAAAAGGTTTTACAAATGAACCGCCGGAAGCAAGGGAAGGTAAGGTTGTCACTCCCAACGCAGGGATAGACCCCGAATTCTGAATAGTCAGGTAAGAGGCAGCTGCTGCATTGCTACCACCATTTGCTACTGTCACAGAACCGGTCAAATTATCGCCTTCCACTATGGTAATGGATTGAGACTCATGTAC
The DNA here is from genome assembly GCA_903875055.1 of uncultured Bacteroidota bacterium. Lineage (GTDB taxonomy): Bacteria > Bacteroidota > Bacteroidia > Chitinophagales > Chitinophagaceae > OLB11. Next base: position 2,000 of record CAIQUX010000155.1, on the reverse strand, counting down.
CGTGACGCCATAGGGACTGATGGCTGTAATACCCGTATTCAAATCAGGCAAGGTGCAGGCTGTTACAATTACTATTACTGGTGCAAGCACTTCAAAGGATTTGTAGAAATTGGTCGTGAGCGTAAAGTCGGTGATTTGACCCTGTATATGATAAATACCCGGAGCGCTAGGATTCGGGAAACTATATGCAAAGTTGCCATTGGAATTCGTATAGGCCGAATAGGAAGCACCTGTTTCCACTATGGTAAACGTAACGGTCGCTCCGGCCACACTTGAATCGACCAATGGAATGGCAGTGCCATAATACCATGCACTGCCGTATAAGGTGGCCGAACTGCCTGCATAACCAACGGCAGGATTCACATATTCCGAAGAATGGATGCCACCCGGCAAATTGTAGTTGCCATTAATAAATGGACGAATAGCAGAATTATCCAATTCATTGGTCTCCGCAATCACATTCGTATAATCAATGCTGACTTGCATAGGACACCAGGCAGGAAGTGAAGGTGTGACAATATTCCAACTCACCGTATAGGCTCCATGAGGTGGCAGATAAGAAACCGTGATATTCGGATACACGATCGTGGTATCATATTGATTGGCCAGATGAACCACAAAATTCTGCGCTGCATAATCCGATTCATTGTGTATGGTGGCATTGATGGTCAATGGAGAGGATATGGAAGGATGAGGATCACTGAAACTGATATCATTGGCAAATAACTGAATGTCAGGTTGCTGTAACACATCAGGATAGTTAAATGGTCCTATGATAGTGGGGCAAGCATTTACACTATTAATGATTGAAGTCTTATAACTCGTTCCCACCGGCAAGGAGGCAATACTGGCAATATACTTTTTACCATCTGCCGTATTCAGATCATTGATATCATACGGTGTCATAATGATGACACGGTCATTGGGATCCACAAACGATCCATTGCCTTCATAGTCTAAAATGACTCTCGGGAAGGTTACAGGAGGAAGCACATTATTTGCATTATAATAGGTAACCTCGAAATTGAATGTTGTATACGAACTTCCATTCAGAGGTGCAGCCAGGGTATTGGTGAATCCCGGATTGCCGCTAAAGGTAAAATATGTTGTCCCTGGATTAATCGTAGCATCATAGTCATTGCAATCACCACTGATCGCAATGAGTTCATTGCTAGCATAGGCACCCAACGGTCTGATGCACTGTACAACAAATGTTCCTGTTCCATAATGATCTCCATCATGATCGTAATACCATGTCTGATTCGGATGCTCAAGAGAATCAAGATCATTACAGTCTGTGGAGTCTGATACATAACCCATCGGAGCACTGCATGCAAGGATCGTATTCAAATGATTCCCAAAACCATCATGATCTGCATCGGCATAAAAAGTACTAGTTTGAATAGTAATATGGGCATTATTCGTCACACTCCAATTCCCATGAGCATCTTTGCTACGGATATATATTTGATGTACACCCAATGATAAATTACATAAATCATTCGCGAAATGAATTTGAATTAAGTTGGTTGAAGGTGTAATCGGCACTTGGGTGCCATTTCCAAAACCGGGATCGGTATCATAGAAATATTCAATGGAAACAATAGCAGGTAAAACCGGGCTCGTCATAGCGGGTATCTTGTAAAAAAAGGATCGGTTCGTGATACTCCAACGCCCATTGGCATCCTTGCTTCGTATATAAAATTGATGGACGCCTGATGGCAAGGCGCTGATATCACTGGCAATTGTCAAATTAGCAACATTGGTATTGGGTGTAACCGATACCTGAGTGCCATTTCCAAAACCGGGATCGGCATCATAGAAATACTCCAAGGAAACTACATCAGACAACGTTGTACTCAAACTGGGTATCTTGTAAAAGAACGATCGGTTCGTGATACTCCAATGTCCATTGGCATCTTTGCTTCGTATATAAAATTGATGGACGCCTGATGGCAAGGCGCTGATATCACTGGCAATTGTCAAATTAGCAACATTGG
>CAIQUX010000154.1 GCA_903875055.1 uncultured Bacteroidota bacterium | reverse complement strand
TTGCAAACTGTGTGGTGCATCTTTTTGTAGAAAGATGGTCCGTTGCAAACTGTTTGGTGCATCTTTTTGTAGAAAGATGGTCCGTTGCAAACTGTTTGATGTATCTTTTTGTAAAAAGATGGTCCGTTGCAAACTGTTTGGTGCATCTTTTTACAGAAAGATGGTCCGTTGCAAACTGTTTGGCCTAATCTTGAGTTGATGATTACACTGTTGTTAAAATAGCCACAATTCCTATGGAATTTAGTTACTATTAAAAAAAGAGTGAATTCAAGGTTTATGGTTCATAATAGAAGAAACTCAGCATTATTTAGACTAAAAGATATACACCAAGCGTGTCGTCCAGATATTACTGTACTGTGGACGTATACCAGTGATAGAATTGTAATTTAAACGTATGGGAGCCAGGGAATACTGAAACCGCAGGTTCAGGAAAAAGCCCTTCCAGATATGAGCGGCACCATTCAATACGAAGCTTAGTTCCGATTTTTTGAATGGATAGAGCTTGGCATCGCTTTCATAGGTATTCCCTTGTCCGTCTCTGTATGTTTCCTTACTGCCGACTAGCCGGGCATAGGCCAACCCAAGTCCGAAATTATTTTTACGGTGATCAAAGTAGTTCAGTAATATGGGCACTTCGGCGTAGTTCAGCCTGATCCTATAATCGGTGATGATGGTGTTCGAGTCATTGGCCATGCGCGGGACCTGTGTCTGTGAAGCCCGGCTGCCTTTTTGAGCGAAGAGTATTTCCATGCTGGCTGCCAGTTGGTTGCTTAGTTTGGCATAGATGATGGCGCCCGCATTCAAGCCGGCTTTGTGATAACCGGCGAAATTGTCGCCATCTACCTGTGAAAAATTGCCTCCAGCTTCTAATCCGGCATAGAAGGTACGCTCGTCGTCGTCGTTACCTAGCTGGGCGTGCAGACAGTATGTGCATAAATTGCAAAGGAGAAAAAGAAGGAGGAACTTGTTTTGGGTTAATTTAGCCATCTCAACAAAATATTATTTTCAATCGCGCAAAGATATGAGTATAAAGTATACACCGGCTACATTAAAGAAATTTGAAGAGCTCTACGACGAGATCGGTTATATCATACGTTTTGAAAAAGGAAATTTCCATAGCGGATATTGTTTGCTTCAGGATAAACGTATTGCTGTCATCAATAAGTTTTTACCGCTTGAGGGCCGAATCAATGCCTTGATTGATATTTTACCGAATATTGAAGTTGATCAGGATAAGTTGAACAAGGAGACCTTGCATTTTTATTTAACAGCTATCGCACAGCCTGCTGACAGATAGTTCAATTACCGATTTCCTCTTCAAACCGACCGGTTTCCATTTTTTTTCATCCACTTATACATTGTCTCTGAGTCAATCGGGATTAATAGATCATATTTGTTGCAGAATTAATTCTAACGGCAATACGCTACTGAATTAATCAGCGCAACTCCCCAACCCAATCAATATGAAATAATGATAATAGAAGGATATACTTGGTATGGGCGAAGTTTATCCGCGGCTCATCTCGGCAAAGTTCTTATGAAAATGAGGAATGGTTTCAATACCCTTGTAAAAGTTCACCACGTCATATTTTTCATTCGGTGAATGAATATTGTCATTATCAAGACCAAAGCCCATCAATACGGTTTTTAGTCCTAAAATTCGTTCAAACAAAGCGATGATGGGAATACTGCCTCCGCCACGTGTCGGTATAGGATCTTTTCCGAAGGTGGTAGCGATGGCTTTTTCTGCGGCTTTATACGCGACAGAATTCGTCGGTGTCACAACAGGTTCTCCGCCATGTTGCTCAGTTACTTTCACCGTCACGCAATCGGGTGCTATTTGATTGAAATGGGCTGTAAACAACTCGGCAATCTTGTGTGAGTTTTGGTTAGGCACCAGTCGCATGGAGATCTTGGCATTTGCCTTCGAAGGAAGTACCGTCTTGGCGCCTTCGCCGATATAGCCGCCCCAGATTCCGTTCAATTCAAGGGTAGGACGCACGCCGGTTCTTTCCAATGCTGTGTAGCCCTTTTCTCCCCAATCGTTTTTAACGCCTAACTCATCTTTGTATTCTTGCAGGTCAAACGGAGCCGTATTCAAGGCCCTTCGTTCTTCGTCAGTAAGGTCTATCACATCGCCGTAAAAACCTTCGACGGTAATGTGATTATTTTCATCATGCAAACTGGCTATCATCTGACTTAAGATCGTAATCGGGTTGGCGACCGCGCCTCCATAAACACCGCTGTGCAAATCACGGTTTGGACCTGTCACTTCTACTTCCATGTAAGCGAGACCGCGTAATCCGGTTTCGATACTTGGATGTTCCATACTGATCATGGAGGTGTCACTCACTAACACGATATCTGCTTTCAAACGATCGACATTCTCTTCAAGGAATTTTCCCAGGTTGGTACTGCCTACTTCTTCTTCACCTTCGATGATGAATTTTAGATTGCAGGCCAAGGTGCCGGTTTTCGACATGATTTCCAGTGCCTTCACATGCATGAACATTTGTCCTTTATCGTCACAGGCGCCACGGGCATATATTTTTCCATCGACCACCACAGGTTCAAAAGGTCCGCTTGTCCATAATTCTAATGGATCGGCTGGTTGCACATCATAATGTCCATAAGTAAGCACAGTAGGCAAAGCAGGATCGATGATTTTTTGACCGAATACGATGGGG
>CAIQUX010000153.1 GCA_903875055.1 uncultured Bacteroidota bacterium | reverse complement strand
CGGTCATATTTTACATGCACAGCGAACTATTCATGTGCTTCCGGCAGCAGCGCCTGCCTTTGCTACAGTTAGTGATATTACAGTAGGATGTGGTAATGCATCTGTGCATAATCTTCATTATGATAATGGATTAAGCGGATCGTGCAATATTAGCGGAGATGTGATGTCAACATTGAGTGCGTCTCCATCTACAGCTTGTGGGGAAGATATTACTGAGTCATGGGATGTAATAACATCTTGTGGTTACGTACTTCACGCGCAACGTATTGTTCATGTGAGTTCTGCATCCGTTCCTGTGTTTGCAACGGTACAGGATATCACAGTGCCTTGTGGCTCCGCAACAACCAGCACGTTACATTATGATAATGGAGCTAGCGGTATTTGTAGCCTGAGTGGAGATGTCGTCTCAACATTGAGCGCAATCCCATCAACGATTTGCGGAGAGGATATTGTCGAGTCATGGGATGCAGTTGATGTTTGCGGCCATATAATCCACTCTCAACGAATTATACATGTGAGTCCGGCAACTGCTCCATTTTTCGCAACTGTTACTCCAATAACAGTTGCATGCGGCGCTGCAGTGAGCAGCAGCCTACACTATGATAATGGATTGATTGGTGTTTGCCACATCGGTGGTGACGTGGTGTCAACATTAAGTAATGCCACTACAGCATGCGGTGAAGACATCATTGAATCATGGGATGTGACTACCACTTGCGGTTATATTCTTCACACACAGCGCATCATTCATGTAAATGCGGCGACACTACCTGTGATGACTGCTCCTGCAGACATTACTATTAGTTGTGTAGCTAATATTCCATCTTCAAGTACGATTTCATTTACCAATGGATTAAGTGGAACTTGCGCTATCAATGGGTATTCCAATGCTTCTACATTGACTCAGATACCTGCAGCCGGATGGGGTACAGTAATAGAGACATGGACGGCAACAGATCCTTGTGGAAGGCTGTTGACATCTGTTTCCAGGACAATCAATATCATAGGGGTATTGGTTTCAGCCAAAGCAATATTGAATGGGCCTTATATAGCAACTTCAGGATTGATGCATGATAGCCTCCGTGCTAACGGATTGATACCGTTAACAGAACCATACACAGGGGCACCGTATAATAAATTACCGATAGGGGATCCGGGTGGCGAGACTATTTCACCTTCTGTCCTGAATGTTATAGGTAATAATGCTATTGTTGACTGGGTGTTCCTTGAATTGCGAAATGCAGCCAATCCATCGACCGTAGTGGCTAATAAAAGAGCATTACTTCAACGAGACGGGGATATTGTGAGTACGGATGGAGTGTCACCGGTATTATTCGGTACTACAATACCAGGTAATTATTATGTGAGTGTAAAACACAGGAATCACTTGGGCGTAATGACCATAGGTGCATTGAGCTTAAATGGTTGTGCTGGATCATTGGTTGATTTTACCAGCACTTCGCCAGTTTATTCAAATGTGAACATACCGAATGCGCCAAGGAAATTGGTCGGTGCTATCAATACCTTATGGCCTGGTGATGCCAATAATAATAAGAATACGAAGTATAACGGATTAAGTAATGACAAAGATCTGATTTTGTATGTACTTGGTATCGCCCATCCTAATGATACCGCCAGTCCAGTCTACCGCATGGAAGATCTAAACTTGGATGGTAAGGTTCGATATAACAATACGGACAATGACCGGTCTGTTATATTGAATAATGTCGGTGTCGGCACTCCGAATACGGTCCTTTATCAGCATACGCCGAACTAAGGTCAGGAGTAAAACCTTCGGTTTAGAAAAAAGAAAAGCACAGATATTGACTCTGTGCTTTTCTTTTTCTGATAGGGTGCCGCTAATAAATGAAGCAGAGCGAAATCTGGTCTATGGTAAAACTCTAATCGGTGTAAGTTATTTCTACTGTATTGTATTTGGGAAAAGTTTCCAATGCCGATTTTGGGAAAGAAATTTCCGTTAGTAGGGTAGATGTGATTAAGACAATTCTTCTATCATCTCGACAATCTTGTCAAATGCATCTTCGTCCTTAATGACATATTGTTCAGCTCCTTTTTGCAGGCTCTGCAACGCAATACCATATCGCTCCTGACTTGACAGCATGATGAAATGAATAGGACTGTGTTTTTTCTTGATGGCCTGCATGGTATCCAATCCGTTGGCTGCGTCCTTGTTGACCGAGTTCAAGTAGTAATCCATGATGATGACATCAGGAGATTGCTTAAGATTTTCCATGCATTCTTCTCCTGTTCCGAAACAAAGAACCTTATGCTGTGTTTTCCTGGTTATATAATCTTCCAAAGCTGTTTGCAGCATCTCGTCATCATCAACGATAAATATTAGTTTAGTTGTTTTCGAACTCATTGCAGACTTTTTTTTGTCGGGTAAAAGTAATTAAAAAAGGTTATAACCGTGTTAGTTCTTCAGTGGCTTTCTGTACTTGTTGCAGTAGCTGTTGGATATGAGCGATGGGTTTTTCATTCTGTGTCAAATCACGACATGCTTTTTCAATCTGTATCGAAAGTTCCTTGCTTTCTTCCATGCCCATCATCACGAGTTTTGTCCGGCATGCATGCACTTGGTTGGCAATTTCCTCGTAATCACCTTGCAAGAGAGCATTTTGTATTTTTTCAAGTAAAGACGGTGCAGATTTTGTAAACATCCCGATGTATTTTTCCATTCGTTCGGTGTTCCCTTCACAAAAGTTGCTGAGATAGTCCAGTTTAGTGACACGGCCTTGAAAGGTATATAAATTCTCTTCGTCAGAAGTGTCAGTGTTTTTCTGAGAAGGATTATCAGTTGATGAGGTTTTAGCCTGTCTAAGTTCTATATGCAAAGCTGAGGCGATGCCAGCTATAAGTTGTGAAGCTTTGAAGGGCTTGGAAATATACGAATTCATACCAGCCTGAAGACATTTGTCCAGATCATGTCGGAGCACACTGGCAGTAAGGGCAATGATGGGTATATTGTTGACGGGAGGAGCGAATTTGGTTCGAATAAAACGAGTCGCTTCATACCCATCCATCTCAGGCATTTGTAGATCCATCAGGACAACATCAAACGTTTTTTCTTTGAGGATCTCAATAGCGTTCATGGCGCTTTCAGCGGTTTGAATAAATACTTCAGATTTAGATTGTAATGTATCGGATGCGACAATTCGGTTGTATTCATTGTCGTCCACGATCAATATCCTTAATCCGTCTAAGATACTGCCATCAATTTGTTCTTCCGACAGGATGCGTTTATGAAGGCGGTCTACTGAGCCATCTTCAAGT
>CAIQUX010000152.1 GCA_903875055.1 uncultured Bacteroidota bacterium | reverse complement strand
TCTTTGGTATGTAAAACTGCTCTTAAAATATATCATCACAAAAAATCCAAAATATCATATCATTTTTAATTTTTACAAAGCATTTTATAGTAATGTAAAAAATACAATTAATGCTGAACCAAATATATTCATTAGATGATAAAACAGAATCAATTGGTATTATTTTTAATAATCGTGATGACATAAATGCAGCAATGGGGAAAATTAATTAAATGGAATTATTTCTAGTTCTTTTTTTTCTTCATTATCATTATTTTTTCCTTTCATTGTAGATGTCAATTTAGATGATGGTTTATGTGTTTTGTCTGGTGATTTATCTGGTGATTTATCTGGTGATTTATCTGATGGTTTATCTAGAGTATAAGGCGTAACCTTTGTCGATTGTGCAGTGATTCGAGCCGTCATCTCACTTAGATGTGTTTTTTTCCATCGCGCATATAAATTGCCCACTACATATAGGTTGCGCGTTTCAATGATCTTGCCCTTTTCTGCGAAGAAGTAATCATACCCATCGCGCGTCCATTGTTCTGTTGCCGTGCGCGGATAGTTACTTTTCTCATCAAAGTATGCGCCAGATGAAAAGTATGGTCTTGTCAAGTACTTGCGGCCGCATGACCACATTCCCATTGCATATACATTGCCCACCATTACCCAGTCATATGCATCCATAAACATTTCAGAAAACCAGATGAATGCAGCCTTTGGATGGGCACCGCGCATTAACATCCACGCGCTTAGTATCATGAGTCTCTCAATGTGATGGCAGTACCCAGTTGCCAGAACAGCTCTCAATGTGTTATCAACAATTTCACATCCAGTTTGTGCAGTATACCATCCAGGCCCAAGTCTCTTATTATTGTCGAAGAAATTAGTATCGGCCACGGCCGGATTGGCAATTGCAATGATACGCATGTACTCACGCCATATTTGTTGACGTAAGAATTCCTTGGCTGAAGCACCGAGTCTTGGGTCATTCATGTAAGCTGAGTAAGTCATTTCAATTACTTCGCGAGGTGTGATAAGGCCCACATTCATTGGCACTGAAAGCATCGAATGATATAGCACATGATTGTCTGTTCTAATTGCTTCTTTGTATTTCGCGTAATGAGGCAAACCCCATTGCAAAAAGTATTTGAAGGAGGCTGTAGCTGCACTTGCTGTAAGTGGATACAAAGGAACTTCTGAAATTTCCCCGGGATTAGATGGAAAATTCTCAAATACCCATGTACGAGCCTCTATCCATTCAGGTGTGGTCTTATAACGTGGATTCTTTGGTGTCGACATCGCCGTTTGTCCACCAACGTGCTCTGGCTGTTCATCTTTTATATCATTAATCCATATGAATGCCTTTTCACTTACTTCATTTTGTACATCGCCACGTAATGGAATTGTTTGCTTACCACCATGTATACGCAAACAATCAGCACGTGAAAGTATAAACCCTGGATTTGCATGATATTCTATCTCTCTTACCTCAGGCCCAAGCATCGTTGGTACATTTAAAATTGAAGGTTTCTCTGTTTCATATATATTAACTTTGCCGCTTGGCCGCCACTCGGCATCTTTAATCTCAGCACCGTATTTACCTGCCCAGATTCGTGAAGTTGCGCGTAAGTATGCCAGTTTTTGTTTATGAAACTTATATTTCGTGTAGTACTCTGCGGTTTCATGCAAAATAAGTGTATAGCCTTTTGGAGGAGGCCATAACTGATCAGGATATACAATAAATAACTCACCAGAACCCTCAGAACCCTCACGACCGAGCCTTTGGGACTGCGTCCCAAAGCCACCGGTCTGCGCGTTCACGCGGCTCCGCGACATTTGTATGTAATAAAAGAAATAAAAGAAATAAAAGAAATAAAAAGATATACTATTAGGGATAAAAAAATAATTATAATGTCTGAAGGTATTGAATATCGCTCACTGCCTGGTGGCATACAAATGAAAGTGGAAAATGTATCTTCTATTTTGAATAATATGACTATTAAAAATGATGTTCCTAAATCTGTAAGCCCCAATACATCGGCTAACATACCGATCGCAGCCACTGAACCGGCGCCTGTTGTCATCCCTGAGCCAACCCCTGAACCAATTCCTGAAAAACCGAAAGAAGCACCTAAGTATCGCCGTTCTACTGAGCATCCACTTTATGAAGATAAGAAGAAAGATATTGTTGCTCTCATTGATCGTTTCAAAGGCAATACTATGCGTAGTAACAAAACCTTCGGTGGTTCGGAATTCGCCACCATCATTGGTGAAAATCCTAATCAAACTCTCGAAGAATGTATTCAGCGCAAAGTTAGTGGTGTCTCAATCGGCGCTTTGCCGATGTGGTGGGGTGATCTAACCGAGGATTATCTTCGTACATATCTTGAGCTATATTGGGGCACTGAAATATTTGAGTTGCCAATGTCTATCCCGTCACAGTACGAAGCATTCACATACTCAGGCGATGGTGCGGGTGTCGTACTTTCACCAGATGGTAATGTTTATCGCGTCTTATTTGAATTTAAGAATCCTTGGCAGCGAACCCCAAAACAAGGAGAAGTGCCGGCCTACTACTATCCACAGCCTATGTCTGGCATGGCAACTGTCAACTTCGATATCTTTGAATGTGGTATTTTCGTCGATGCCTTATTTCGTGTCTGCTCTACTTCCCAGTTTGGTATGAACTTGCAATATTCCTCATCCATTCATAAATTTTATAAGATGCCGACTGATGCCACATTGATCGATATGGGTTTCATTGGACTTTATCTCAACCCAGCACGATGCACTCCACAGCTTCATCAAGCCGTGGCTGATGTGCGTGCACTTGCTATATCAGAGGCTCCTATCATCGACCTCGGTGCTGAGCCACAACTCATATTTGAGGGTGTCTTGAAGCTCTGTGACAAGAACAAACCTGATAATCGCATATGGTATTACAATGGTCCGTTTGTCAAGTACACTCTCTCCACTGGCAAGGATTATTCACTTGCCGCAGAACTGGAAGTCTTCAAAAGCTTTTGCACGCAGTCCGGTTATCAGCCCATTGCTTATGTTCCTCTTAAGTTGTTGAAGCTTGTGATTGTGCCATTGGCAAAGGATCCTCATTACATCGATCGTCATGCGCGTTATCTCAATCATGCTACGAACTTACTTAAGGCTGCACTAACCCCCTGAACCCTCACGCCACCTGCGGTGGCTGCGCGTTCATGCGGTGC
>CAIQUX010000151.1 GCA_903875055.1 uncultured Bacteroidota bacterium | reverse complement strand
GTAGTATTGATATTTAAACCGAAAGGTAATGAAGTGGCATTATAACCTGCAGGTGCATTGGTTGCTGATATGTAATATGAAAAAGGCACGCCAACAGTGGCTGTGGCTGAATTACTGGTAACAACTGGCGAAGCGGTTGGATTAATAGCTGTTACGGTTACATTGTCAATCGAAATTTTTGGACGGCTTCCTGTGCTTCCACCTGTTCCATTGTGGTAATAAAAACGGAGACGGGCAGTGGCACTGTTATTGAAGCCGACAGGTAATGCAATATTTGAGATAGCGGCACTGTTTGCAACATTGTTTGTTGCAATAAAAGGAAGGTTGGTTCCGGTTAATTCAATCCAGGTTAGATTATCCGTGCTTGCATAGACATGTAAGGTACCAACTCTGTTCCCTGTTGAGTTAAACACTGTGGCTGCATCAAAACTCAAAGTCGATGCATTTACGCTGGTAAAATTCATTAAAAAGTCAATACCGATTGAAGTTGTATTATCAGCGGTACCGGTAGTCAGAAATTGAATATTTACGGTACCTTTTTGAACACCCCCACTTGACCCAGTGACAAAAGTAGCAGTGCTGGACGTTGTTTTAGTAGCGCTCGGAATGGCTCCTACTGCACTGATTGCAACAGAACTCCAACGGTTAGCGCCGATTCCAGAAGCAAAGGCTGCTGTCCAGTTGGCGATGTCATTAAAGTTTTCCGTGTACGAAAGGCCCGGCTGAGTGGCCATCGGAACCGGAGTTTGTCCCCAGGCCGTCATTCCCGATAGGAAAAGTACAGCCATGAGAAACAGTTTCATAAAGAGTTTTTTTTGTTTCATACTATTTGATTTTAAAGTTTTTAATGGAAGAATAAAGTGAATTATGGTTCATATTTCTGTTTTATGATGATTCTGCTGTTTTTATTTGCTAAAAGGAGACGTAGAATGAGTGTCTCAAGGCTTTCAGGGCGACAAAGATAATTTGGTAATTTGATAATAAATTCCTTTTGAGTGAAATGGTATTAATTAGATAATTTACGTGGATATCCTGCGGAAAAATCTGGCGAATGGTATGTGTTTTCATTGAATAGATTCGTTTTTAACAACAACTATCGGGTTTGATTCTTAGTCTAATCCTGCTGTTCTGAAAACAAACATAAACCCATCCTGTATCGTTTCAAAGCACTATTTATTAAACAGGGGAAATATTTATTCATCAGGGGAAATCCTGTATAGATGGGAATTGAGAGACCGCCAAAAAGCCAAAATATTATAGTTCTTACAAATAAACTATGAACGAGCCTTCGAATAATTCCAAATTATCTTTTTAAAATTCTCACCACGCCCTTTAACTGAGCATTTTCGTAAAGTGCTAAAGAATAAATGCCTTTTGGCCAGGAACTTACATCCATCCCGAACTTATTTACCCCGTTTTTCAACCTGACATTATCCCTTTTGATACTATTCCCGTTCATGTCCGTGATAAGGATATTGGCATCAAGAATTTTATCTGCTATACATTCGATGACAATCTCCTGATCCGCAGGATTGGGAAAACATTGGAACGAAAGCGGATTGACGTCTTCAAACAGATCAACTTGTTTTGGCAATAACCTGCAATGTCCATCAATATCTGTTTGTTGAAGCCTGTAATACGTGTGGCCGCTTTTAACAGCGTTATTTGTTGCCTCATACTTAATCGTGTCTGCTGATTGAGAATGAGTTCTGCATGGAATCGAGGTAATCGTTGTAAAATGAATAGCATCCGAGCTTGACTGTAATTGATAATCCAGGCATTGCTCTTCCTGAGCAACGACCCATGTGAGTTGATGTACGCCATTCGATTTCACACCGTAAAAATCAACCAGTGTCACAGGCAAAACGGCATTGGCAACATTGACACCATGTATATAATAGGACCCCATAACAGAATCGGGAAATGACAATTCCCAATAGTTGGCAATTACATTCCATTGAACGCTTGGCACTATGATACTTGCATTACCTGAACCAAGAATTCCGCCTTCCACCTTTGTAATGCGTACATTCGGGATATTGGGATCGCTATTACTCGCTGTCTGTGGCAAAGCCGGATACGTTCCATTGGCCGCATTATAATCATCAAAATCATCTTGTGTGAGATAGAATGTGATCATCGCATTCGCAGGATTCGACGTGCTAATATGGTACCATCTGCGTGAGTAGGGTTGATTGTTATAAGTTTGAATGCTTGATTCAGTATGTACAATAACCGACGTATAGCCTAATTCATTACCATCAGATAAATCCGTAATGGTTGAAATAAGTCCACATGCCGTATCAGTATAATTAAGATTACTTCCATCGAACTGAACATTGTTTCCGGTAGCTGACGAACCTGCATTGATAGTGGAACTATTTCCAGTCAAAGCAAGCGATAATTGTGACGAAGGTGCAGGTACATTCAACATGACCGTTGTACTTCCGGGGCAACCATTGATATCGGTACCGCTGACAGTATATGTTGATGAAGAAAGCGCAGTGAAAGGAATAGCAGTGTTCAGTCCGCCACTCCACGTATAATTTGACAGGCCCGTGGCAATCGGTGTAATACTCGAACCATAACAAAAGACAGTTGGAGTAAAGGAAGCT
>CAIQUX010000150.1 GCA_903875055.1 uncultured Bacteroidota bacterium | reverse complement strand
AGTCAACTTTTTCTTAACTCAGGTTAGGTCAGAGCTAACACGAGTCAACTTTTTCTTAACACGAGTCAACTTTTTCTTAACTCAGGTTAGGTCAGAGTTAACCTGAGTCAACTTTTTTCTAACACGAGTCAACTTTTTCTTAACTCAGGTTAGGTCAGAGTTAACCTGAGTCAACTTTTTTCTAACACGAGTCAACTTTTTCTTAACTCAGGTTAGGTTAAAGCTAACACGAGTCAACTAAGCAACAATTTTAAGTAACTAAGCAGTTTTTGTACGAATATAATTTTCATTCACAGCCAATAAGGAAGTTAAAAAATAGCCTTGCTTATTAATTATCGGTTAAAGCCTCCAAAACCTCAATGAATAGCGCCTTTTATACCACTTCTCTTCAAAAAACTGTGTAAAAGTTAGTTTGTATTTTAATCTTCAACCATTACCTTTGCGCCAATTTTAAAAAAGACGGGTCGTATGGCCCTTAATTACTTATAACTATGGCAAATACAGGAAAAATTAAACAAATTATCGGTGCGGTTGTGGATGTACACTTCCCTGGTGACAACAAGTTGCCGGAAATCCTGAGCGCACTTGAAATCAAACGTGAAAACAATGTGCCGCTGGTACTTGAAGTACAACAACATCTGGGAGAAGACAGCGTACGTACCATTGCGATGGACGGAACGGAAGGTCTGGTTCGCGGAATGGAAGTGGTTGATACAGGTATTGCCATCGCGATGCCGGTTGGAGACGCTATCAAAGGTCGTTTGTTTAATGTAACCGGTGATGCGATCGACGGTTTGCCTCAGCCTTCAAAAGCGAATGGCCGTCCGATTCACGCACAACCTCCTGCCTTCGAAAACCTGAGTACCGCTTCAGAAATCCTGTTTACAGGTATCAAAGTTATCGATCTGATTGAGCCTTATGCAAAAGGGGGTAAAATCGGATTGTTCGGTGGTGCGGGTGTAGGTAAAACCGTATTGATTCAGGAATTGATTAATAATATCGCAAAAGCATATAGCGGGGTTTCTGTATTCGCCGGTGTAGGTGAACGTACCCGTGAAGGAAACGATCTGATGCGTGAGATGATTGAAGCAGGTATCATGAATTATGGTGAGGCATTCAAACATAGCATGGAAGAAGGCGGATGGGATTTGGATAAAGTGGATATGGAAGGTTTGAAAGACAGTAAAGCGACCTTTGTGTTCGGACAAATGAACGAACCTCCTGGAGCTCGTGCCCGTGTAGCCTTATCTGGTCTGACCGTGGCTGAATACTATCGTGATGGTGATGGTACAGGTAAAGGACGTGATATCCTTTTCTTCGTTGATAATATCTTCCGTTTCACACAAGCAGGTTCTGAGGTATCGGCGTTGTTAGGCCGTATGCCTTCAGCGGTAGGTTACCAACCGACATTGGCTACTGAGATGGGTCTTATGCAAGAACGTATCACATCAACCAAAAACGGTTCGATCACATCTGTACAAGCGGTATACGTACCTGCGGATGACTTGACCGATCCGGCGCCTGCAACCACCTTTGCCCACTTGGATGCCACAACAGTATTGAGTCGTAAGATTGCGGATTTAGGAATTTATCCTGCGGTAGATCCGTTGGATTCTACCTCACGTATCCTTACAGCTGTAATCGTAGGTGATGAGCATTATACTTGCGCTAACAAAGTGAAATTGATCTTACAACGATATAAGGAATTGCAGGATATCATCGCGATCCTTGGCATGGATGAATTGAGTGAAGATGATAGAATGACCGTGGCCCGTGCCCGTAAAGTACAACGTTTTCTTTCTCAACCTTTCCATGTGGCTGAGCAGTTCACCGGATTGAAAGGAGTCTTGGTACCGATCGAAGAAACCATCCGTGGATTCAACATGATTATGGACGGTGAAGTGGATGAATATCCTGAAGCGGCCTTCAACCTTGTAGGATCGATCGATGATGCCATCCTGAAAGGTAAGAAGATGATGGAAGCGGCTAAGAACTAGAAATGCAAGATTAGAGATTTGAGATAAGGGATGTGAGAGAGATGCAGATTCATAATTTCAGAGAATTAAAAGTTTGGCAGAAATCAATTGAGTTAGGAAAATTGGTGTACGAAGCGACTGCAAACTTTCCTTCAGATGAAAAACAGGGTCTCAAATCTCAGATACTACGCAGTGCGGTCTCTATAGCCTCTAATATCGCAGAAGGAAGTGGACGAATTGGCAACAAAGAGTTTCAGCATTTCTTATCGATAGCAAATGGTTCGGCCTTTGAACTGGAAACACAATTGATTTTTGCAAGAGAATTCAATTTTATAAACGAAGAACATTATTTAAAAATAACAGCATTATTAACCGAGATAGAAAAAATGATTTATAGCTTTTATTTGACTTTGAACAGATAAGTTATCAATCTCATATCTCTACTCTCACATCTCTAATCTCAACAATATGCATTTAGACATACTTACACCGGAACGAAAAATATTCAATGGCGATGTATACGGCGTATTATTGCCAGGCGTAGCCGGATATTTTGAATTGCTTGACAATCACGCACCTATTGTTGCGGCTTTAGGAAAAGGTCAATTGAAGATATTGAAGGACAAGAACAGTTCGGAAATATACAATATCGAAGGTGGCTTTGTAGAAATGAACAGTAACAAAACAATCGTGTTAATTGAAGGTGCAGAGACTGTAGCCTAAAATCAGAAAACATATTTATTTTTTTAACGACCTGCAGGAATGCGGGTCGTTTTCGTTGAAACCTGTTAAATTTGCCCTTTAATATCTCAAGGCCATGGACAACATATTTGAATCCGCTAAAGGAAAATTATCAAAGCTTTCAGAAAACGCCACCAACCTCATCAATCGCGATGTACTTGGCAGCCTGAAGGAGTACGGCATTGACAAGATCAATGAGGCGTGGTCGCAGATCGAAAACTCTTCTGAGGTATTTCAACGAACTGGATATAGTATCACCGAGATTGCAGTGAACCTTGCCATCCCACCGACCTTTGAATTAAGCCTTGATCAGGAACGTAATATCAGTGACGAAGAAGAGGAAAAGTTGCTTGTAGAGAACAAGGATAAAGCTATTTTATATGCAATCCTCGTTGCCTTGTTCAAGGCCAATGCGGTGCAAAAATCGATCAATTCGGTTCAATATAAGTTCTCAGGACTAACCATCGGACTAGGATTGAGTCCTAGTATCGATATGAAGTTCAAGAAGATCAATTGATCATAAAAAAGGGCCCTCGATCATCGAGAGTCATCCTGTATTGATTTTATATGCGTTTATTTTACCAGCTTAAAATAATCCTCTACCAGCTGCTTATAATAAGGTTTCAATTCGGCAGGGACTGTCTTGTAATAATCAATCACTGATTGTTTATTTTTCAGAATATCTTTCAGTTGTTGCGGAATTTCGCGGGTCATATCCTTGGCTGAATTCGATTCACGTTCCTCGCCTTGTTCTTGTTGACGCAAGGCATCTTTTGCTTCAAGCAAACGATTCAGAATTTCTGATTGCCTACTCAACAGATCATTTGTAATACGACGATTCACGATATCGGTCTCATTCCTGTCCATGTCACTTTGAATCTTAGTCAGATTCGGATTGCTTTTGCCATCTTTACGTAACTGGTTATTGATATCATTCAATTGTTTACGCAAGGCTGATTGTTGAGCAGCGATTTTCGCCATTTGTTCACTTTCCCCTCCTCCCTGTTCGCTTTCACCGTTATCACCTTGCTTACCCTCTTTGCCCATCTTATCGCCGGGTTTATCCCCTGGCTTATCACCCGGCTTATCGCCTGGCTTTGAACCGGGCTTACTGCCAGGTTTCCCCATTTTGTCTTTGAGCTGCTGCATCGCTTTCCCTAATTGCTCTTGTTTGGTAATGATATCACCAAGCTGCATACCCATTCCTTTGCCGCTTTTCTTAGATGGCTTGCTACCAGGTTTGCTACATGAACCATTCCCTTCTTTTTTCTCTTGCTCGGCTTGTTGCTTCATCAATTGTTCTAACACTTCATTCAGCATCAGGGCCAGATTATTAGCTCCTGTCATTATATATTGCTGATCAACTGAAGCTTGCGGAATATTACGTTGTTCAAGGAAGGTAATACCTGATTCCATGTGACGGTTGATACCATCTATTTCCTTATTAACAGTAGATGGCAAGGTAGCTAGCCGCTTGCTGAGTACAAATAAACTATCAGCGATCATTTTGGTATCTTGCTTCAATTTCTGCTGGTTCTTGATATTCTGCACAAATTTCGGATCCGAAATAGCCGTCCCTTTTACTTCCGAAATCAAATCCTCTTGGGAGAATGACATTCTGATCAGGTTAGATAATATCTGTCTTGTGGCCTTCACATCAATCTCCAATTCATCGGCACCACCACCTGCTGCAGATTCTTTCATTTTCTTAGCTAACTTATCCAAACTTTCCTTTGCTTTTTTCTGCGACTTGGATGCTTTACTGCTGCTACCACTGCTCAGTTCTTCAGAGCTCTTATCCATATTTTGCTCGGCATCTTTTTCATCCTTCTTCATGTCTTCAAGGTCCTTCTTATTCTCCATACTCTCGTTTAGTTTGGCCAAATCCTCCATATCTTTTTTCAATTCATCTAATTCCTTGTTCAGCTCATCCTGTTTCTTTTTCAGTTCTTCATTTGTCTTGGTACCGCTGTCGGTTAACTTATTTAAATCTTCCTGTTTTTTCGCAAGTGCGTCTGCCTTCTTGGCAATATCTTCCATCCGCATATCGCGTTCGAGCTGTTTCATCATTTCTACCATACGATCCAGATCTTTCTCCATCAGATCATTGTCCTGTTCAGCTTGTTTGAGTTCTTCGAAGAGCTTATCCTTATCAAGCAACTTCATCAGCTCTTCCATCTTCTTCATATGTTCATCGAGCTGGTTATTTTTGAGTTCGTCCAATAATTTCTCGACATTCTGTTGCTTATCTTTTACCTCATCAGAATATTTTTTCTCATTCGTCTGTTTATTATTCTGTTCGAATTTCTTCTTCACATTTTCTATCTGCTTCTGTACGTTTTCGTTCCGCTCCATCATCTCTTCCATCTTCTTCTTATCTTCCCAATCCAGTTCATTTTTCTGCAGCAATTTTTCTTGCATCTGCTTGATCTCCTTATCCATCTTGTCACTTTGCTTGGCTGTATTATTCAGATCCTTATTGATCTGTTCTTGATTTTTCTCCAAAATGGAATCCAATTTTTTCTCAGTCGGCTTCTCATAATTGAAGGTCACACTCTTGGTACATTTACTACCATTGACACCGTCGTTATCGCAGGCTGAGAAATAATAACTAAGTCTGTCACCGGCTTCTAGATTAAGTTGAGTGATATCGAGGAATTGGTTGAATTGAACGGATGGACCGGCCTTTATCGGAACGGCGATTGAACCATTTTTTACTGCACCTGATGCAACACCTTTTTCATTTGTCTTTTGAATAGAATAATTGAGAGAAACATTTTTGACACCATAGTCATCACCAGCTTCTCCTACGAATAACACGTAATCACCCGTAAGAGAATCATTGTATTGCTGCACATTGATGGAAGGAAACTGGTCAGGGATAACGGATACATTGTAACGCAAGGTATCCTTTCGTTCAATCTGTTTATTGGAAACAAGGATTGAATAAGTCGTATCGCGCATGAATTTATACCCAAAGAAAAAACTGGAACCTTGCTTACCCATAGAGACCGGTTTGCCTTCTCCGAGTACGAATTCGATATTGTCGGTGTGTTCTGTACTGAATACCCATGCCAAGGTCGTTCCTTGTGGCGCAATGATATCACCGATATTATCAAGTACTTCATCTTTTCGACCGGTGTATTCAGGATAATCGACTGAAACTTTGAATTGTTTGATCACAGGTTTTTGGAGGATATGTATATCATACGATTCACTGCTGAAACCGGCTGCTGAAAAATTAAACTTTGTGTCTTTTGATAATTTGTAAAAGGTGTGCGTAAAAATATTTGATTCCTTCTTCTGCATCATCACATCTTGTCCGTTGTAACTGATCATTACATTATCGGGCAATGTCTTACCGCTCATCTTCACATCCACTTCTATATCTTCAAATTGAGGCACACTCAGTTTGGTGGTCAGTAACTCAAAGGAAAATGGCGCTTTTGGAACAAACTTTTTTGATGGAGCCAACAGCCTTTCTGCTGAATCCCTGAATACATTCGGAGCGGCAAAAAGAATAAACACAACCGCTAAAATTGGAATTAAAACATATGGCAGGTATTTCCTGTTTTTTGCGAGGTTGATAGCCGATTGAAAAGGGATCGGCGACAATTCCTTTGTCTTTTGTTCGATACTGGCTTCAATAAGTTCCTTGCTGGTTTCATCATTAACCCGTTGCTTGAGTTGCAATACGTTCAGCAACTTATCCTGCACATTGGGAAAGTGGATGCCGATGATATGAGCCGCCTTTTCGTGAGAAATAACCTTGCCCAGTTTCTGCATTTGCATCAGGGGGATGATAATCCAATAGATCAGCGCAAAACTGCCTAATCCAACAAAACTTGCCAGCAAGGCATACCGTAACCAGGATGGAAAATAGAAATAATACTCGCCCACACTCACTACCAGGTAATAAGCCAGCGCTGAGGCTAAAAAAATTAGGCCGCCCTTCACTAACTTGTTGGCATAATATTTCCTGATAAAGGCGTCCAGACGCGCAATCAGAAATTGATAATTGTTCATACGAGTCGCAAGTTACTGAATGCAGGCAGATGACAAATTTTTTATTTCCTTATTTTTTGTGAAAAACAAAAGCCTTCATTCCATTGCTATTTAGCCATAGACAAGCCTTTCAACGCCTGAATATAAAATCCGTTAAGACAAGCTAAAGAGTATATTTGTATACATAAATGAAAAAGAAGTCTTCAAACAAACTAGTCCGTTTCTGGAAAATTCTCGGACCTGGTCTAATAACTGGTGCCAGTGACGATGATCCGTCTGGTATTGCCACCTACTCTCAAGCAGGAGCTGCGTATGGACTGGCCACATTATGGACAGCCATTATCGCTTTTCCGCTCATGGCCGCCATTCAACAAATGTGTGCACGAATTGGATTAGTCACTGCTCAGGGATTGACCGGTACGCTAAAAAAACATTATCCAAGACCTGTTTTGTATCTGATGCTTCTATTTAGTTTTCCAGCCATCGTCATGAATATCGGCGCCGACATCGCTGGCATGGGTGCCGTTGGCAATCTACTATTCCCTTCTATTGATGCCATGTATTTTAGTGTCTTGTTCACCTTATTATTACTGGGGCTAATTGTCTATCTGCCGTATCAAAAAATATCATCCATACTAAAGTATTTATGTATTGCCATGTTGGTTTATTTTGTTGTGCCTTTCTTATACAAACAGGATTTTATTGAAATCGCAAAAGCCACATTCATTCCTACTATCAAATTTGACAAGGATTTCGTGGCCATTCTTGTCGGCATTCTTGGCACTACCATATCGCCTTATTTGTTCTTTTGGCAAGCATCTGTTGAAGTGGAAGAAATGAAAAACAAGAAGAAGCATCTGATTGTCAATAAAAAAATAATCTTCGACATGGAACAGGATGTTGATTTCGGCATGACTTTCTCCGGCTTTGTGATGTATTTCATCATACTCACCACCGGTACTGTATTATTTAAGGGTGGCATACATCAGATAGATACAGTTGAGCAGGCGGCCATTGCATTAAAACCTTTGGCAGGAAATTTAGCCTATCTTCTTTTTGCCATCGGCATTATCGGAACCGGGCTCATCGCTATTCCTGTTTTATGCGGTTCCCTTTCCTATATTTTTACTGAGACGTTTGGTTGGGAGCAAGGACTTGATAAAAAATTCCATGATGCTAAAGCTTTTTATATCATCATTGCCATTTCACTGATTGTGGGTCTTTCTCTTAATTATATCGGCATTTCACCAATCAAAGGACTGATTTATGCGGCAGTTCTTTATGGTTTAACGGCTCCGGTATTGATTGCCATCATCCTGCATATCTCCAACAATAAGAAAATCATGGGGAATTTTACAAACAGCAAAATGTCAAATATTCTTGGATTCACTGCCATGATCATCATGACGGTTGCTGCCGTTGTTTTGATCTACTTACAGCTCATCAGCTAATCGTTGCCGTTATCTGCAAAGCCATTTTATTCCAATGATATAATTAAGTAACAAGGGAGGCTCAGATGAGAACCTCCCTTATATAAAGATTAGAATCGCTCCCAATCCTTCAATTTCCTCTCCTTATTTAAGGATGATTAGAGAAAATAAAATCATTGATATTGTTTTCCAAAGTAGGACTATCCAGCAGATCGACGTTACCATCTCCATTTATATCGGTAGCAAAATAACCAAACGAGAAATTATTAATATCGGTTTCAAGAAGTGATAAATCCAACAAATCCACGTTCTCATCCTGGTTTATGTCCCCTGAATAAAAAGCATACACATTTGGAACTGTCGATACCAACTTCATATTATTACCGTACGCCTTTGTAATCAAATTACTGAAATCGTATGTCACCGGGGCACCTCCAACTGCGACTCCGGCGCTACTCCAGGTCTGAACACTATTTCGGTGTTTTACAACGACATAATAAGTTCCAGAAACTGACGGTGCAAATGTGCAGACGGCTGTGCCATTTGTATTCAGAATGGTCTTCAAACTTGCCACAAGACTGTAAGGCGCCGTTGTGTTTCGCAGTTCCACTTGTATCGAATCGGTTATCGTATTGCTGAGGGAAACACCCTGGTTTAACAAGACAGCATCCATACCTGTTCCCTTAAAGTATGCCTCAATGAATAATTTAAGATTGAGTATCGTATTACAACTATTCACTGTTATTAGTCTTGTTGATGTATTGGTACATCCTGATGCGTTCGTTCCTGTCACTGTATAGGTTGTAGTAGATGCCGGTGACACTGTTACCGATACACCTGTAAGAGAACCTGGTTGCCATGTGTACGTCGCTGCACCTGTACCAGTGAGCGTTGTGGATGTTCCGTTACATATAGTTGTAGCACTTGCGGTGGTTCCAACGGAAGGAAGCGTATTCACTGTGATGGTCCGTGTGGACGTATTCGTACAGCCAGTGGCTGTATTGGTTCCGGTGACCGTATAGGTCGTTGTTGCAGCAGGAGAAACAGTAATCGGATTCGTAGTTAAAGCACCGGGTTGCCATATGTAGGTGTTAGCATTAGCTGCGGTGATCGTTGTGGATGAACCGGCGCAAAGCGTCGTTGCGGAAGCTGTTGTACTGACAGCTGGTAAAGGATTCACTGTAATAGTTCGAGTGAATGTATTCGTACAACCGGTAGCAGTAGTTGTTCCCGTAACCGTGTAGGTGGTTGTTACTGCAGGCGAAACCGTAATCGGATTCGTTGTTAAAGCCCCTGGTTGCCATACATAAGTGTTTGCATTTGCTGCGGTAATTGTCGTGGATGAACCTGCGCAAAGTGTCGTCGCAGAAGCTGTCGTACTGACAACCGGTAACGCATTCACTGTGATGGTTTGTGTAGAGGTATTGGTACAACCAGTTGCAGTAGTTGTTCCAGTAACAGTATAAGTTGTAGTGGCAGCTGGTGAAACCGTAATCGGATTCGTAATTAAAGCTCCTGGTTGCCATACATAGGTATTGGCATTAGCGGCGGTAATCGTAGATGATGCACCGGCACAAAGGGTCGTTGCTGAAGCCGACGTACTGACGGCAGGCAATGGATTCACAGTAATGATTCGTGTCGAGGTATTCGTACAACCAGTAGCAGTAGTTGTTCCAGTAACCGTATAGGTGGTTGTGGCAGCAGGTGAAACCGTGATCGGATTCGTTGATAAAGCTCCTGGTTGCCATACATATGTGTTTGCATTAGCTGCGGTGATCGTGGTGGATGCGCCAGCACAAAGGGTCGTTGCAGAAGCCGACGTACTAACTGAAGGCAATGGATTGACCGTGATAGTTCGTGTGGCTGTATTCGTGCAACCCGTGGCCGTGTTGGTTCCGGTAACTGTATACGTTGTAGTGGCAACAGGAATAACTGTAATCGGGTTCGTTGATAAAGAACCTGGTTGCCAGATATAGGTATTCGCATTAGACGCCGTGATGGTTGTTGATGCACCAGCACAAAGGGTAGAGACTGAAGCCGATGTATTGACAGCCGGCAACGCATTCACGGTAATGGTGCGTGTTGATGTATTCGTACAACCTGTTGCGGTATTGGTTCCTGTGACCGTATAGATGGTGGTGGCTGCAGGTGTAACTGTAATTGGGTTCGTTGATAAAGAGCCTGGTTGCCAGATATAGGTATTCGCATTAGACCCTGTGATGGTTGTTGATGCACCGGCGCAAAGGGTCGTTGCGGAAGCCGACGTATTAACGGCAGGTAATGGATTCACCGTGATGGTTCGTGTGGATGTATTCGTGCAACCTGTAGCGGTAATGGTCCCGGTAACCGTATAGGTCGTAGTAGCAGCAGGCGAAACCGTAATCGGGTTCGTTGACAAAGAACCTGGTTGCCAAATATATGTGTTCGCATTAGACGCGGTGATTGTTGTTGATACACCAGCGCATAGAGTCGTTGCTGAAGCTGAAGTGCTAACAACTGGCAACGGATTCACCGTGATGGTTTTTGTTGCTGTAGTGATACATCCTGTGGCGCTGGTTCCGGTGATGGTATACGTTGTTGTACTCAATGGTGTCACTATTACCGATATGCCGCTTAAATTACCCGGTTGCCAATTATAAGTAGTTGCACCCGCACCTGTAAGCGTGGTTGAAGTACCCGCACAAACAGTAGATGCTGACGCAGAAACAGACGTAATTTGCCAGCTATTCGCGGCACTTGTAGTCGCTAATGCAAAAATCCCATAAGTAGGCGTTGTGCCGGTCATGCTGACGGTACCGAGACTCGTTGAACCAGTTGTTGCTGAATTCCCTAAATTATTCCATTGAGTACCGTTCCATCGGGCGACAGCCATACCAGGCAAACTAGCTATCACAGTATTGGCACATGGAATGCTCCAACCTAAAGAAACGGTTTCAGAATTGGCTCCGCTAATTTGATTTAATGTCCAATAATGATAGGGCGCTATCTGCAATAAAGCGGCATCTTTTGAAGCTACATTATAACCATCATCACTTGGATGTTTTAGCACAATACCTGCTTGAAAAGAATCAGTCACTGCCGCGGGCGCTGTGATTGCCAATGGGTGATAACCGATACCATTTCCTAGTGGGAATGTGAAGGCATCATTTCCGACTTTAGTTACGACTCCAATCACATGACTGTTATCTGAAGCACCCGAATGATTAACATTATCTGAGAAAATCAACGAGTTGCTTGCAGTGGAATTGATATAGCCTGATACGAAACTACATAGCGTTGAAACTAAAACTGGTTTATTAAGTATTACTTTGGCAGAACTTGTTTTATTCAAAATGAAGTTTTGAATAGCAATATTTCCAGTTCCTAATTGATCGATATTGGTGTTCGCACTTCCAATAAATTTTACTAAGTTGGCATTAATTGGCAAAGCAATTGCATTATTAAAAACGAGATTACCTCCATACGAATTTGTATCTCCTGAGGCAACATTTATAACGCCACTTCCGATACGCGAGTATGTCACATTACCTAGATACGTATTGCCTGAAGCGCCTGCATCTGCATCATTGAATGCATTTGTCCCATTGATAGTAATATTACTATTTCCTGAAACTGTATTATTCCTGAAGTAAGTAGCATAACCTCCAACATAAGAAGCATTATCCGACGTTATCAAATCACCTTCGATTTGATTATCATACAAATAAGCATAGCCTCCACCACTATATCCATTGATACTTAACGACGTCAGTTTTAACGTATCTTGTTGAATAGTAAACGCTTTTGTGTCCTGAACATTAATGCTTCCTCCTGTTGTACCGTTTACGATCCGAAACATGTTAAAATTATCCGCAATGGTTTGGGTCACATTCATATTGATTGTTCCGGAAATGGAAGTTTTATATCCACCTTGACCAAATTCGCTCGAACCTGCGGCGTTTTTTGTATAGGTCAAATTACCATTGATAGTTGCCCCGACATTAAAGGCCTTTGTAAATCCTGCTACAGTCCTATTAATTGTCAAATTGCCATTATAGGTTGATTTATCCCCATAACTTATATACAATGCCCCTGATCCATCACAATTGAATGTTACATCGCCATTGAATGTATTCGCGCTAGCAGCAGCATCGGCTTCATTTAAGCCGTTCGAACTCAGAATGGTAAATATTGAATTACCATTAATCGTATTATGATGAATATAAGTAGAATAACCACCGAGATAGGTAGCATCGGCTAATGAGGTCAAATTTCCTGTAATCTGGTTATCGTACAAATATGCATAAGCGCTGCCTGCGTAGCCAGTCACACTTAATGATGTCAATAGTAACGAGTCTCTTTGGATAGAATAGGCGGAAGTATTTTGCACGTTAATAGCACCGCCATTTGTGGCATTCACCAACCAATACAGTTGAAAATTATCTGTAGTCGTTTGTGTAACCGCCATATTGATCATACCAGAAACAGCCGTTTTCTTTCCGATGTTTCCAAATTCACTGCCACCCGGTACATTTTTCGTATAACTTAAGTTGCCATTAATAGTAGCTCCGAAATTAAAGGCTTTTGTAAACCCCCCAACGGTTCTGTTTATGGTCAGGTTGCCATTATATGTTGATTTATCTGCATGACTGATATACAAACTACCTGAACCATTGCCATTGTATGTTACATTACCATTGAATGTATTTGCACTACCACTTGCATCCGCTTCAAAGAAGGTATTTGAACTCTGACTGGTACAAATTGTATTTCCTGTGACGGTGTTATTCCTGAGATAAGTCATGTAACCTGAGCCATAGCCAGGATCAGTTTGTATCGTCAGGTTTCCCGTGATTTGGTTGTTAAAGAAATTTGCATATTGACTACCACCATATCCCATAAAGCCAATAGAGGCTAAAAGCAATGTGTCTTGTTGCACATTTGGCGCTTGGGAGTTTTGAACTAATATACTACCGCCATTCGTTCCATTTTGAATTCGAAACATAGAAAAAGGATCACTATTAGTTTGTGTCACGTTTATATTTACGGTTCCTCCAATACTCGTTTTACTACTGAGTAAACCTAAATCAGATCCACCAGAGGCATTTTTTGTGTACGAAAAATTACCCCCAATCGTGGTGCCGTTCGCAAACATCCGTGTATAACCTGCACCAGTTCGATTGACTGTGAAGTTACCGGTTATCGTTGAACCTGCCTGATAACTGGTATAAACGGGTGCTGAACCAGAAATGATTATGGTTACATTTCCGTTGAACGTATTCGGGCTGCTCAAAGCGCTTGCTTCATAAAATGGATTTGAGCCATACACTCGAAATATTGAATTTCCGGTTACGGTATTATTCTGAAGATTTGTATAATAACCTGTTGTATAACTCGTACTATCAGCCAATGTCAGTTGGCCGTTTAGTTGATTGTTATAAAAATATCCGTATCCATTACCACGATACGAAATCACATTCATGGAATCCACTTTCAAACTGTCATTTTTGATGTCGAATCCTCTCGTATTCTGAAGATTTATTTTTCCGCCGGTGGTTTGATTCACCATCCGATACATGGAGAATCCTCCAATCGAAGTCAAGTTCACATTCATATTCACAGTGCCACTGATATATGTTGAATTGCTAACACTTCCAAAATCAGCATCGCCAGAGGCGGTATTATTATAGACATAGTTCCCATTGATAGTTGATCCCGCATTAAAGGCACGTGTATAACCAGAGGCAGTCCTATTGATTGTCATATTTCCATTGTAAGTCGACTTATCTCCCTGATGCAGATAAAGATAACCGCTTCCATTCATTGTATAAACTGTATTGCCATTATAGGTGCTGCCTGTCCCAGTTCCATTAGATTCATAGAAATAATTACTGCCATTGATGGTAAAGGATGAATTTCCAGTAATCAGATTATTTCTGAGATCGGTATAATAACCACTTCCGTAACTGATATCATCAGCTAGAGTCACATTGCCATCCACCTTATTGGAAAGTAAATATCCATAGTTGCTACCTCTGTATCCTTGAATAGCAAGTGATGTTACTTTTAAGCTGTCATTCTGCAGGTTAAATCCTAATGGATTCTGAACATTAATCGCACCTCCTGTTGTAAGATTCTTAATTCGAAGCATAGAAAAAACAGAAGGAGTTGGATCGTTCACATCGATAGTGCAGGTTCCGTTAATGCTCGATGTTGTGGTTGCATTACCAAAAGCTGACGTACCACCTACATTATTTTGATAAGTAAAGTTACCGGTCACATGGCCACCAACAACAAAAAGATTACTGATACCTGCAACCGTTCTGTTATAATTCAGGTTGCCATTAAATTGTGATGATGTGGATTGACAGAGATTTACTTGCAGGGTTCCATTCACATTAATTACTACATCACCGTTATACGTGTTAGCAGTAACCCCTTCATAAAATATATCAACTCCTGTCAGGTTTATTGTTATCTTATCGTTGACAATGCACCCGTTGATTTGTGAATAATAACTAGCAGCACCTGTATTGATATTCAATACAATATCTGTTGAAACATTCGAATTGAGGAGTGTAGTATTATTAAACGAATTGATTCCACTCAGGCCGCCTACAGTCAGTGAAAACCCATTGAAATCAAAACTACCCCCTGTCATATTCATTAAGCCAATAGAGGTACTGCCCTGCAATTTTGGAACATTAGGCGCAGCGTTAATGGTCACCGAAGACCCGGAACCGGGAACAGCATTCGGAGTCCAGTTTAATGGGTCATTCCAGTTTGAACTGACAGTGCCATTCCATGTCTGTGCCTGCAAAATAAAGCTTGCGCTTAATAATACGTATAAGGTGATTAGAAGTTTTTTCATGATATACATTGTTTAATTGTTTTTAATAGTGATTAAGTTTAACTCATGTTTTATCAGCTTGAACAGGAAACAAATGTCTGTACATCCAAGGCGACAATCAATACTTAATTTG
This sequence comes from uncultured Bacteroidota bacterium, assembly GCA_903875055.1. Taxonomy (GTDB): domain Bacteria; phylum Bacteroidota; class Bacteroidia; order Chitinophagales; family Chitinophagaceae; genus OLB11. Next base: position 21,714 of record CAIQUX010000150.1, on the reverse strand, counting down.
TAGTACTGTTTTGTTTGGTTGTAAACATGTACTTTTAAGTTCCAATACATGCTCTATGTTGAATCGTTTATCTAAACCTTTCCTGCTTCTTTTTCTTACTATCATAATCTCCCCCTCCGGACATGGCCAAACTCGGCAAATCGACAGTTTGCGCAACCAATTGTATCAACAACATAATATCGGTGAACGAAAAGGAGCGGTCATGAAGATGTGCGAACAATATTACTCTCTTTGTTCAGATAGTTTAATGACATATGTCATGATGGGAAAGAATCTTTATCAGCCTTCGACAACAGATTATTTCCATATTGTGAATTTTTACAGTTTCTTTCTTTTTAAACAAGGAAAATCCGCAGAGGCCATCTCCTATTCAGACAGTTTGTTACATGCCGTTTCCCGGATACCCGATAATACAAAAGTCGTGTCTGAAATCCTTTCGAATAAAGCCAGCGCACTGATCCGCAATAACCAGAACAAAGAAGGCATAGAGGTCTCTTTAAAGCTACTGGAGAATGCCGAAAAATCAAAAGATACCTTGGCTGTGTTAAAGGCTTATACGATTCTTGGTTGGGCAAATATGGAACTTGAAAGCTATCCGGAAGCCATCAAATGGTTAAACAAAGGGTTATATTATACAAATGACCCGATGATGCAGGCCAATTCAAGTGCATTAGACAATAATATTGCTTCTTGCTATAACAATCTCAATCATCGTGACTCAGCTTTTCATTACATCAACAAAGGCTTACAATACAGCAGACAAATAGAGAACTTTTTAAATCAGGCCAATGCACTTAATATCAGAGCAGCCATCTACCTGAAGGAAAATAATTTCGCACTCGCTCAGAAAGATCTTGAGGAGGCGCTTAAAGTGAGGGAGAAAAATGGCGACCTGCATTATATCATATCTGATATGGCACAGTTATCTTCTTTTTACTCCTCAATTCATGAAACTGATAAAGGGATTGCCATGGCTCAGCGGGGTATTGCACTCGCACAAAAAAGCAGAAACCTTTCAAAGCTAATTTTCCTGAATACATGCCTGGCTGATAATTATCAGCGCGCCATGCGAAAAGACGACTACGCGAATACCCTACAGACCATTATCAGACTAAAGGATTCACTGTATGAAAAAAATTCAGAAGGTGCCATTGCTGAAATGGTTACAAAATATGAATTACAGAAAAAAGAGAATATCATTATCCAGCAGGAAAACACATTGATAAAGAACAGGTATTTTGCCTTAGGCTCGATCCTTACTATGATTCTAGTTTCGCTTATAGTCTGGTTAGTTTATAGAAATTATCTGAATAAGCAGCAACTCAAAATGGAGCAGGCGCTCGCTGAAGAAAAAATACATTCCATTAAAGCCATACAACTTGCTGAGGAGAAAGAGCGCAAACGGATAGCAGCCGATCTGCATGACAATTTGGGTTCCTATGCAGCCGCTATCTCATCCAATATCCGGTACCTTAAGGAGAATTATGATTCTGACAATGAACACCTCATTGCCCAACTTGATGAAAACGCACAAGGAATTGTCACCCAGTTAAGCGATTCGATATGGGTATTGAAAAGCGAACAGCTTCCTGTGACCAATCTAGCCGATCGTTTTAAGGCCTGGACACAACGTCTTATTCAGAACTACCCCGATGTAAAGTACCATTACGAGGAAGATATCCTGAATGATATCGAATTTACCCCTAGTAAGATGCTGAATATATTTCTTATCCTGAAGGAATGTCTGAATAATGCCTTAAAGCACAGCTGTTGCAGTGATATCAGAATTCAGTTCATCAGCAATACAGAACTCACCATCAGTATGGAGGACAATGGGGTCGGCTTTCAGGCAAATGAACAGAACAGAGGAAACGGTATTGAAAATATCAGACGAAGGGCCTTCGCATGTGAATTGAAAGTGGAATGGGAACCCGTGTCACCATCAGGAACAAAAGTGATACTAAGAAGCGCTACTACAAATTAAGTACAAGAAATGACCATAGCGGAATTTACTTTTACACCGTGAAAGAAGGAAACAACAAAATCAACATTGCCCTGGTTGATGACAATCCAATCAATAGAAACAGCTTTATTCAAAAAATAAAACAGTTTCCTAATATCGAATTATCAGTCATCGCATGTAGTGGTCATGAGTTTCTTGAAGCTATCAAAGGACTGCCTTTTCAACTTCTTCCGTCTGTTGTGTTCATGGATATTGAAATGCCTGGATTGAATGGTATTGAAACCATCCGGTTGGCTAAACCAGTCAATGACAAGATGCATTTCATCGTACTGACTGTGTTCGAAGATGAGGAAAATATTTTCGAAGCCATTCAGGCAGGAGCATCAGGTTATCTGCTGAAACATGAATCACATCATACCTTATATGAATCCATTCAGGAAGTGCTCGAGTTCGGTGGGGCCCCAATGAGTCCAGCCATCGCACGAAAGACGCTGAAATTGCTTGGCCAGCAAAAAAATCACGAAGCGAAACCTAGTTCTGACTTGATGGATCATTTACTTTCCGAGCGTGAACGTGAAATATTGATGCATATGGTCAATGGTTATGATTCCAAACGAATAGGCGAACTGACCAATATCAGCACGCTGACCGTTCGCAAACACATCTCCAATATCTACGTCAAATTACATGTCAACTCCAAAGCTCAGGTTATTTCATTAGCACATAAGAATCATTGGCTTTGATATTCTTCAGGAATTAACAGAACTCTTTTATAAATCGATACAGGTTAAACCCAGGCTTCCTCTCTTCCTCTTCTAAACGATTTTTCAATCTGGTTTTCGAAATATCGCTCATTCGCTTTTGCTGAATCAATTGAAATGCTTTTTCAGTAATCAAATGAGCGTGTTTTTCTGCGGAATACGAAATGGAATGTGCGTGCCTTGAGATTTTATCGATCAATTCGTCAATACCTACTCCTTCTGTAGCCACGCATTTCACGACTGGAATTTCCCAACCGCCGGCCTTACTATGTGCCAGATATTTAAGGTTCTTGACAAACTCATCGGCATTGTCCCTATCACCCTTATTCACCACAAAAATATCAGCAATCTCCATTACACCGGCCTTCATTGTTTGCACCTCATCACCACCTTCAGGTACCACGACAACAATGGTGGTATCAGCCAATCCTGCAATCTCTACTTCGCTTTGTCCGACGCCGACCGTCTCTACGACGATAAAATCAAAAGGACAACTTCGCAATACATCCAGTATTTCAATTATCTTACCGTTCAGTCCGCCAAGGGAACCTCTGCTTGCCAATGATCGGATGTACACATTCGGATTCAAGTAAAATTCACTCATCCGGATACGATCACCCAAGAGGGCTCCATAATTAAAAGGCGATGAAGGATCAACTGAAAGCACCGCTATTTTTTTACCACCAGCGACCAAGTTCTTCAATAACGCATTTACCATAGTGCTCTTCCCTGCACCGGGAGGTCCTGTAATACCAATTACGGGAACATGATGGCCTGTTTGAAGCGACAGGAGTAGCTCTTCACTACCCGGCAACTCATTTTCCACAAGAGTGATACACTTCGCCAGTGTGCGATAATCACCCGAATGAAGTCTGTCGATTAATTTATCGGTAGATGACACAATAAATAAAGGGTTTAATAGTTTATATTCGTTGCCGGACAAATGTAGAACGAAAGGGTTATTACTTTGCCAATATTGACGAACAAATATCAACAGCCGTTTTCTTGAAATCAAAACTGCATTCCTTACTACTCAATATGCCACATGACCTGCTGGCTATATCAGGTTGTCTGCTTATACTTAACGGCCTCTTCATCTCGAGAGCCATGATGAGCATAGGCATTATGACATTGACAGGCAATGCGCTTTTGAACGCTAATCTCATTAACAACTTCAAATCGTTTTTCTCAAAGCCACATCTCCTTTTACTAAGCGGATACGTGTTACTTCTCGGCATTTCCTTTTTCTGGTCGCAAGACACTCATTTTTTTGATGAACGAATTCTAATCGCTCTTCCTTTTCTGGTAATGCCATTCGCCTTTCACTCTATGAAGCCATTCAGCAATAGATGGTACGATGCATTGTTCCTGCTGTTTATCGCACTCTGTTTTTTCGGTATGACATGGAGCCTTGTTCACTATTTTCAACATAAGGAAGCATTTGATGCCGGTTATGGTTTTTCTCAGGTGATACCGACACCATTTAAGAATGATCATATCCGTTTCAGCCTTGCAGTCGTTTTGTGTATTTGCTTCTCGGTCGATCTGATTTTCAGAACTGGGCTGAAATGGTTGCAAGCGCTACTCATATTTACGACCGTGTTCGCCATCTTTTATTTGCATGTCCTTTCAGCAAAAACGGGCCTATTGGCTTTCTATCTGATCTCACTTATGTTCACAGGAAAACTACTTCTTCAGAAATCAAACCGGAAAGCTGGTTTTTTTCTTCTTCTTCTTCTTCTGACTCTCCCATTTATCATGTATTTGGTATCAACTACCTTCCGAAATAAAATTGCTTATGTTGACTATTCCATCTCTCAAATGAAAAACAGTGAAAAGGAAGGCAATATCAGTGATGAAGGAAGATTGATCTCATATGCCTATTCATTGGATTGTATCAGAACACACCCTTGGTTTGGCATCGGTCTTGGTGATGTAAGACAGGAGATGGAGGTACATTATGAGCAGGATTTTGCCAATAAGCCTTTCATCATTCTTTTACCACACAATCAGTTCCTGATGGTTGGCATGGCACTAGGGGTACCCGGCATTCTGTATCTGCTACTCCTTCAGATTTCATTGCTTCGTCACTGTTACAGACAGAGTTTCTTGAGTCTCATGTTCTGGGGTATGATGTTTTTGGCGATGATGGTCGAACCTTTGTATGAAACCCAATACGGAACCTGTATGTTTTTATTCTTTTTGTTACTATTATTGCATAGAAGTCCTAAGACAACATGACAAATTTCATCCCTTTATTTCCTCTGAACATTGTAGTCTATCCGGGCGAAGAATTGAATCTTCATATCTTCGAACCACGTTATAAACAACTCATAAGCGAATGTTACGAAGGCAACAAGGAATTTGGAGTGCCTACTGTCTTAAAAAAATCGATTACGGAAATGGGCACAACTGTTCATATCCTGTCAGTCGAGAAAATTCACGGGAATGGAGAGATGGATATCCGAACAAGAGGCGAAAGAGTATTCAAGATACTGGAACGTATCAAAGAGATTCCAGATAAGTTGTATAGTGGCGCCATCGTTACCTATCCAGAGAATGCCGAAGACGGCATCGAAGAAAAAATGCCACCTCTGCTCAACTTGTTGCGCAAGTTCCATAAACTGCTTGATGTTGAAAAGAAATATAAGAAAGACGATTCCCTTTTGAAGGCTTATGATCTGGCTCATCATGCAGGCATGTCTCTTGAGGAAGAATATGATTTACTTGTCTTGCTGCAGGAATCGCAACGTCAGGAATTTCTATATCAACATCTGCTTAAATCTATCCCTACAATTGTTGAACTTCAAAATCTTAAAAAGCGTATCGAATTGAACGGACATTTCCGAAAATTATCGGTGAATGACGGAAATGAAGAGGAATAAAATAAAAGCACTAAAAGTCTTAGACATTCTTGGAAAATACTATACATTGCAACTCGTTTTAAACGAAACAACCGATATTAAATAGTATTTTTTCATGTTTCCAGTGTCACTTTGTATAGATTTCGGGAATACTAATTTTAAAGCTGCCATTTTTCAAAGCGACAGATTAGTAGAGAGGTATCAGTTTAAGGAAACAGACGCAATGAGCACACTTAAAAAAATCATCGCTCTTTATAATCCTCAAAAATCTATCCTTTCTTCAGTTGTCAATCATGCAGAAAGCATTGTGGGACTTCTTCAAGAGAACACTTCCTATCTTAAACTGGACCTGAACACAAAACTTCCTTTCTTGAATGCCTATGGAAGTCCTGAAACACTAGGTCATGACCGAATTGCGCTGGTGGCCGGATTAAGTCGTCAATATCCTGGCGAAAACAGTCTGGCCATATCGATTGGCACTTGTATCACGTACAATTTTCTGGCAAAAAATAATGCGTTCAGGGGTGGGTCCATTTCTCCCGGAGTGGAGATGCGTTTACGAGCTATGAGCGATTATACTGATAAGCTTCCATTGATCCCTCGCGAAGGTCATCTTTCACTTCTCGGATACGATACGGAAACTTCGATGCGGAGCGGTGCTGTCAACGGCATATCCGCTGAAATCGACGGGATGCTTGAACGATACGAAAAAGAGTACGGTACAATTAACGCAGTTTTAACTGGCGGTGATGCCCCTTTCTTTGAAAGCCGTTTGAAAAACAAGATATTTGCTGACACAAATTTTTTGTTCAAAGGATTATATGCAATATTGGAACACAATAACAAATAAGGTATTACTCGTAGCTCTCATCAGTTCATTTACTACTTACAAAACATTCGCTCAGGAAAACTCCCCATACTCACGATACGGACTCGGTAATATCAAACTGACCGAAAATGTGGTCAATCGTGGTATGGGTGGTGTTTCAATCGCAGACACTAACGGCCTTGTTGCGAATCCAACCAATCCTGCATCTTTTGCACATTTGAAATTAACCTCCTTTCAGGTGGCTGTTGAAGGCACAGCCGTCAATATCCGGAATTCTTCAGAATCTAACCGAACAGGTTCATTGGTACTTTCCTATATCAATATCGGATTGCCGATTTCAAAACACATCGGAGTAAGTTTCGGCCTTATGCCACAGACACGATCTAAATTTGAAATGCAACAGATTGAAACGATTTCAGGAATTTCCCAAGTCACCTACAATTACTACGGCGGCGGCGGGACTCAGAAAATATATCTTGGAGGCGCATATAAGTTCAAGGATTATTCGATCGGTCTGTCTACGGGATATCTATTCGGTAATGTCGTGAATAGCTCAGACGCCAATTTTACAGATTCCCTAAAGATCGTTTCAAGCAGCGTAAACAGCCGTGTCAACGTCGGAGGTGTTTTCCTGCAACTTGGTGGCATGATGAATAAGCCATTGAAGGAAAAATATCACATAACACTGGGTGCTTCATATACACTTTCTCAAAATCTGCACGCTAAAAAAGACACCTACTGGAAATCGTATCGTGGCACTATACAGACACCTACATATGAGTACAATGTCGACAGCGTGATTGAAAATAAAGGGAAGGTATTCATCCCTGGCAAATTGGCTGTTGGTGCCATGTTCAGCAATGGCAATTACTGGAAAGCCGGAATTGACTTTGTTACATCCAACTGGAGCAATTACCGCTCTTATGGCCAGCAAGATTCAACCACAAACAGCTGGATGTTAAAGATCGGTGGAGCTATCACACCTGATGCAGACGCAGTTGGAAAAACATGGAAACGTATCACATACAGAGCCGGTGTATATACGGGAAAAGATATATTCAGGTTCAATAACACCAATCTTCCTGTGGCAGGTGTCACAGTAGGTATCGGATACCCTATTCGCAGAACCATTTTGAGTACAGGGCAAATTAATGCCGCCTTTGATATTGGCAAACGCGGCACGACTAAAAATGGCCTTTTAAGTGAAGGATATACCCGTTTCTCTATCGGATTCACCTTCAACGACAAATGGTTCATTCCGCGCAAATACGACTAGGTAATTTTTGAAAAAGAATCTAAATTCATACCGACTTTCTTTATCTACTTCCCTTCAAACGTCTTTGTTCTGGATTGTGGGTTCTATTCTTCTTCTGTATACCTCGTGTAAGAATGACCTGAAAAAAATACATCAGACCATTGACAGAAGCATGCTCAATACGGAAAGGGCCGATAGTGTAACAATCATTTACAGTAAGGAAGGAGTGACCAAAGCCCAGCTCTTTGCCAAGACCTTCAATCATGTGCAGGATGCCAAACCTCCCTATATCGAGATGAAAAACGGGTTACGGGTTCTTTTTTATAACGATAGTATGAATCTTCAAAGCACCCTGTTGGCCAAGTATGGCCGTTACTTCGAACAAAGCGGGAACGTATTGGTCCGTGACAGTGTGGTCGTCTACAATATTAAAAAAGAACAACTCAATACCGAAGAATTGATCTGGAATGAAAAACTACAAAAATTCTATACGGATAAATTTGTCAAAATCACTACACCGACCCAAATCATATTTGGCAATGGCTTGGAATCAAATCAAAATTTCTCAGATTATACAATACTGAAGGTAAAAGGTATTATCGGTGTGAATAAGTCAGCGCTGCCAGTGCAATAACTCCTTCCCTTCAATCAGTCTGTTTTCTTTCACGAATCACCTTTCAATAGCCGATAGTCAATAGCATTCAGCTTTACTTTGATTTTATGTTTTTACGATTAACTTTGTTGAAATATTAACGACGATACATGAATCAAGCACTGACGCCTTCTAGGTTGGAGGTTATGCTCCATCTGGAAAAGGAAGTTGAAACCGTAGGAGCCTCCTATCTGAGTCCTGTTGAAACCAATTGGCAACCAAGTGATCTTTTGCCTGCGTCATCTTCTGAATCTTTTTTTGAAGATGTGAAGATGATACAAGAACAAGCCGAAAACATGGATTACGATCTATTGGCTGTGCTGGTCGGTGACACCATCACGGAAGAAGCTTTACCGACTTACGAGACATGGCTTGGTGCATTAGATGGTGTTTATAAAAATGTACATGGAGGGTGGATGAAATGGATCCGTGCCTGGACAGCCGAGGAAAACCGACATGGTGATGTATTGAGTCGTTTCTTATACCTCTGTGGCCGTATTGACATGTCAAAATTTGAAGCCTCTACCCAATATCTTATCGCCGACGGCTTCGACCTTGATACACAGAACGACCCCTATCGCACTTTCATGTATACAAGTTTTCAGGAATTGGCAACGAATATTTCACACCGAAGAGTAGCTACATTGGCTAAAAAAAGTGGCAATACTGTTCTGTCAAAAATATGCGGGCTTGTTGCAGCCGATGAAGCAAGACACGCCAATGCCTACAAAGCCTTCATTTCACGCATTTTTGAAATCGACACCAACGAAATGATGCTCGCTTTCGAAGATATGATGAGAAAGAAAATTGTGATGCCTGCTCAATGCCTAAGAGAACTGAACAATACAGTAAACACCTTTGCCAACTTTTCGGATGCCGCGCAGCGCTTGGGCGTTTATACCGCTGTCGATTATGTAAACATCATGAGAGAATTGATCGACGAATGGAATATCGCAAACTTGAGTAATCTTAAAGAAAACGGCGAAAAGGCGAGAGATTATATAATGCATCTTCCCGACAGATTAGAACGTCTTTCCGAAAGGATGAAAATACCTGACAGGGAACTCAAATTCAGCTGGATACTCGGCTAATTAAGACTCCTCTTATTCCCAATCAAGCTTTCTGACAATCTTTATTAAAATCACGCAACACTTTGGGCGTTGGTTCTTATTTTTGCGTCCTTATTTTTCAATTCACAACTATGTCTACAAAGAGAATCATCAAATCACCTACAGGTACTGAATTACATTGCAAGAACTGGGTCAGCGAAGCCGCTTTCCGTATGTTGCAAAACAATCTTGATCCGGATGTAGCCGAACGACCTGAAGACCTGATCGTGTATGGCGGACTGGGAAAAGCTGCCCGTAATTGGGAAAGCTATGACAAGATCATTGAATTGCTGAAGGACCTGAATGAAGATGAAACGCTGATGGTACAAAGCGGCAAACCGGTAGGCGTACTCAGAAGCCACAAGGATGCACCTCGTGTGCTTATTGCCAATTCCAACCTTGTAGGGAAATGGGCTACCTGGGAACATTTCAGGGAACTCGATGCCAAAGGCCTGATGATGTATGGCCAAATGACTGCCGGCAGCTGGATTTATATCGGAAGTCAGGGTATCGTACAAGGAACTTACGAAACCTATCTCAGCCTTGCCAATCAACATTTCAATGGCAGTCTCAAAGGCACCTTGAATGTAACAGCCGGACTTGGTGGCATGGGTGGCGCTCAACCTTTAGCCATCACGATGAATGAAGGTGTTTGTCTGGCTGCCGATGTGGAAGAATGGCGTATCCAGAAACGACTTGAAACACGTTATATCGATAAGATGTTTCATGATATCGATACGGCTATCAACGAAGCTGTTAAAGCCAAAGAAAACAAGGAAGCGATTTCAATCGGTGTTGTCTGTAATGCTGTTGATTTATTACAACGACTTATCGAACGCAATATCACACCTGATACGCTCACAGATCAGACGTCAGCGCATGATGAACTGATCGGTTATTTCCCTGAGAAACTGACTGTACAGCAAGCAAAATTATTACGTGAAGAAAACCCTGAAAAATATTGTGAACTGAGTCTGGATACCATGGCTCATCACATACGCCTCATGCTTGTGTTACAAAAACGTGGAGCTATCACGTTCGATTATGGAAATAATCTAAGGGGACAGGCGCATGACAAACGTGGAGTTGCCAACGCCTTTGACTTCCCGGGATTTGTGCCTGCTTATATCCGTCCTTTGTTTTGTGAAGGTAAAGGCCCGTTCCGTTGGGTGGCCTTAAGCGGTGACCCTGAAGACATTTACAAAACTGATGAAGCGCTGAAGAAATTGTTTCCTGAAAACAAAGGCTTGCTCCGTTGGTTGGATATGGCCAAAGAACGAATCGCGTTTCAGGGATTACCTGCGCGAATCTGTTGGTTGGGCATGGGTGAACGCGAAAAGGCAGGACTTCTTTTCAACGAAATGGTGCGTAATGGCGAATTGAAAGCTCCAATCGTGATTGGTCGTGACCATCTGGATTGTGGAAGTGTAGCCTCACCCAACAGGGAGACAGAAGCCATGAAAGATGGCAGTGATGCCGTAGCTGACTGGCCGATATTGAATGCACTTATCAATACTGCAGGCGGTGCCAGTTGGGTATCCTTCCATCATGGTGGTGGTGTGGGTATGGGTTATAGTTTGCATGCGGGTATGGTCATCGTAGCTGATGGCACGGCCGATGCAGACGCAAGACTGCGACGCGTGTTATTCAACGATCCGGCAATGGGCGTGTTACGACATACCGATGCAGGTTATGATGAAGCTATCGCCTGCGGAAAAAAATTCGGGCTGGATATATAGTACTCATCAATATCAGATGACGGTTTGGACCTCACACTAACTGACTGAAAAAGATGAAGAAAGCGATGAAGATGAACGGAGCGTCGCAACCCCGCTGCATCAATGAAATACTGCCTGTAACAAAAAAAAGAAATTAAAAAGTTTATACAAATGCAAAAACAACTCATCGAATGTGTCCCTAATTTCAGTGAAGGCTGTAACCCGGATATCATCAAACGAATTACCAACGAGATCGAAAAGATTGAAGGTGTAAAACTGCTGGATGCAGATCCTGGTAAAGCCACCAACCGGACGGTAGTGACCTTTGTCGGTGAACCCGGCGCTGTGATTGAAGCGGCTTTTCAGGCCATTAAGAAAGCAAGTGAACTGATAGATATGAGCAAACATAAAGGTGAGCATCCGCGTATGGGTGCCACGGATGTGTGTCCCCTCATTCCCATCAGCGGCATCACGATGGAAGAGACTGTTGCATATGCAAAAAAATTAGGAAAGCGTGTCGGTGAAGAATTGAACATACCTGTTTACCTCTACGAAAGTGCCGCACAAAAAGAAGACCGTAAAAATCTGGCTACCATACGCGCCGGTGAATACGAAGGCTTTGCCGATAAGATCAAGGACCCTAATTGGGCACCCGATTATGGGCAGGCTGTTTTCAATGAACGCAGTGGTGCTACCGTGATAGGCGCTAGAGATTTTCTGGTAGCCTATAATGTGAATCTGAACACCACGTCGACACGACGAGCCAATTCCGTGGCTTTTGACCTTCGTGAAAACGGTCGTGTGAAAGAACTGAATGGCAAAAAAGTGCTGGATGAAAACGGCGTTGAAATACGTGAACCAGGTTTGTTGAAAAGTGTCAAAGCTATCGGCTGGTATATCGAAGAATATGGTATCGCACAGATCTCGATGAACCTTACCAATATCAATATTACACCTTTGCATATCGCGTTCGATACCGCGGTTGAGCGGGCACATGCACGTGGAATGAGGGTGACCGGTAGCGAACTGGTGGGACTTACGCCGTTAAAATGTTTTTTGGATGCCGGAAAATATTTCCTGCAAAAGCAAAAACGAAGTGTAGGTGTGAGCGAACAGGAACTGATCAAGATTGCCGTGAAGAGTATGGGTCTTGACGAACTGGCTCCATTCGATCCGAAAAAGAAGATCATCGAATATGTATTGCAGGAAGAGCAGAGTAATAGTCTCATCAAGATGCAACTGGATGCGTTTGCCAATGAAACGGCCAGTGAAAGTGCCGCACCCGGCGGCGGAAGTATCAGTGCATATGTGGCGAGTTTGGGTGCCAGTCTCGGCACTATGGTTGCTAATCTGAGCAGTCACAAAAAAGGCTGGGATGATCAATGGGAAACCTTTAGTGTTTGGGCCGAACAAGGGCAGCATCTGAAAGATGAGTTATTGAAACTGGTCGATGAAGACACCAATGCGTTCAACAAAATCATGAGTGCCTTTTCATTGCCGAAGAACACGGATGAAGAAAAAGCACAACGCACATTGGCCATACAGGAAGCCACAAAATATGCGACAGAAATACCGTTGCTGACCATGAAGAAAGGCTTCGCGTGTTTCCCTCTGATAAAGGAAATGGTAAAGATCGGCAATCCTAACAGCGTAACGGATGCAGCGGTAGGTGCACTATGTATTCGTACTGCGATTTATGGTGCGTATCTCAATGTCAAGATCAATGCATCGGGATTGAAGGACAAGGTTTTGTCGGCGCAATTCATTGATGAAGCGAATGATATTCTGGAAAAAGCCAAGGCCGAAGAGACAGAAATTCTTAGACTGACAGAGGAGAAAATATAATTGAATTCAATTACAAGGAATTGAAATCACAAGCCATTTCCTTCTTTTTGATCAATGACTCGTTGTTCCTTTATCAGTGAGTCAAGTTCGCTGCCGTTGATGCTCGTTTTGCCGAATATGGCCCAGTATGATTTTTTGCTCATGGCATCGCCTTGCAAAATATTTTGTTCATATTGCCAGATCTGAAAGGCTGACAAGGCCAGCAAGAAAATGGTGATGATTCCGGCAGGCACGATGTACTTCAATTTTAATGAACTTAGTTTACTCAGTACGAACGCTATTGGAAATGCGAGCAATGGAATTGTTTCCATCAATGCCCTGCAACTGAAACTCCATCCGTAGGTCCACATATGCCATGAAAAAACCAGAAAAATCATGGGAACAAAAAACAGCCAAAAGGGCCAGAAATAGAATTTAAAATCCTTGCTGCGAGACATCAGCAATGCACCGATGAAACCAAGTATCAGCAAAGGTGAATACAGAAACCATCCTTTACGGTAACTAAATAATCCTTTGATGATGTTGAATTGTTTGAATTGAAAATAATCTTTTTCTGAGTACGAATAATACAGCCATTCACCAGTCATCTCCTTCCAATAGACAAGTTGTGGCAGCACCGTCAGCAACGCAAATAAAAGTAAGGCCAGCAGTTTATATTTATGTTCAAGCAAAAAAGACAACTTTGATAATGCTGAAGTCCCTGGCGTTGTCCAAAACAGCGGTATAAGAAATATCAACACATCAAGCGGTCTTGTGATGGCACAAAGACCCAAACAAATCCCAAGTAATATCGCATGCATCCAGGAAGGTTTTCGATATAGGCGATTTGTGAGATACAGTATACATGCATACAAGAAGAACAGATACGGATGCGAAAGTCCGGGCTCCTGCACGGTATAGATATAAAGATTGGTACCGATTGTACAGATAATCAAAGCAAGCAATACTATCATGTCGTTGAAGTAAGCCACTAAGAATTTACGCAGAAAAAACAATCCCAATATCACATAAAACCAAGTACTGATGAAGGTGGTATGTTGATAAGGAGCTGAGTATCCGTCTGCGGGAAATTTACCATCTCTCTGACAAAGGGCATGTGCTATCAGAAAAAATGGTGCCTGAAAAATGGCAACACCGACAGGATATTGATTGCAGACTTTTCCTGTTTTGGGAATATCATATAGCGCATATCGTTTCTGATCTGCAATTGTATATTTTGTTTCGATCGAATCAATGTATCTGAAATGCGCCAGATCATGATAAATAAACAAGGCAGGCAAGTAATTGTGGTAACCACATACATCATAATGAAAAATCTGATTACGTTCCCATTTGCCAAGGTTGCTTGCAATATTCAACGTCAGAAATGCAAATAGGACCAAGTATATAATTGAAAGATAGCTTCTACTTGACTTGCTGTTTCCGGATCCTGAATGCATTTGATGTAATCTTTTTGTTTTGTTTACGTTTCCTATACTTTAGTCAAAACTTTACTGACGTTCCATATCGCCCAACATCGCTCTAACCTGCGCATTGGAAGGCTCGAGTTTCAACGCATGAAACAGCAACGGCTTGATCAGGATATCGGCACCGGTTTGATGATAGACCACCGCCAGATTGATCAACGTCTGCACATGATCAGGATTGAGCATGACCGCTTTCTGCAAAAGCATCTTCGCCAATGGCAGATTGTTTTCCTGCATGGCGATATAACCAAGGTTGCTATTGGCAGATGAGTATTTCGGATTTTCATTCACGATGAATTGAAAAGTCTTTTTCGCCAGTGTGAGATTATTGGCCTCCAGATAAGCACTTCCTAATTTATTTTGAAAGTCAAGGGAATACGGTTTCAACGAAACAGCCCGTTGCAAAAATTCTATACTTCGTTTGGTATTCTTTTCCTTCAGCAAGGCTTCACCGATACGATAACAAGTCCATGCATCCTTGACTTCGGCAACTTTTAGTTTCGCCGTCAAGGATACGATCTTCGGATAATTCTCCAATAAGAAATAAGCACGTATCACATCATGGTCGGCATCCTCATCAAGATCGATATCCGCTTTTTTCAAGTAACTGAAAGCACTGTCGATGAGTAGTTTACTGGGTTCATATCGTTCGAAGAATTCAAGAAATCCTCGGGCCATGGTTTGGTCGTCAACATGATCATTATTATAACATTTCATGCCGAGGAAGCGAACAATTTCCTTCTTGTTTTCAACCTGTGGACTGCGGCGAATGAAATGGTCCGTGACAGCCACATGCGGTATATCGATACTACCGTTCTTCGGCATGTGACATTCAATACAGTTGTCGTTTTTAAGATTCCTGATTTCAGTCTTCTCTTTACATTGACTTGTTTGCCCGTGACAATTCTTACAGGCATTTATATATTGTTCCTGCGGTGTGAATTTCACACTTACATGCGGATTGTGACAGGTGATACAACTCATCTTGCCGGAGTTGACATAGCATCGGCTCATTTTCATCCGTTCGACATGACTGGCCATGATCATGTTTTTTTCTTCACCGCTATACGTCGGCATGAACACATTGACGGTTTTATGCAATTGATCCGAAGGCAGATAATCAAAAAAAGTCTTGCCCTCATTTAAGACCGCAATCCCCTGAAGATGGCAACGCTGACATAAATTATTCTGTTGCTCAGTACTCAGTTTCCTTGGATTCACAATCGTATAATCCGGCTCTTTGGATGTATCGATCATCAAACCACTTTTTTTAGCTGCTACATGCAAACTACCTGGTCCATGGCAACGTTCGCAATCGATACCGAGTTTGACTGTCTTGTATTTATTCAGACTTCCTTCTACGAAATCAGGGTAACCATTATGGCAGGTGATACATTCCAATTCGATCTTACGGTCGAATCGGCTATTCATTCCTTTCTCGAATCCCGGCGCCAGATCCCATTTTCCTTTTTGTGTGTAAAAGGTGATCGGTGCCTGATGCAGATAACCATTGATGTTGATGATATGCGAATTGGTATGTTGTCCACTACCGATAATATAGCTTACCTTCTCCATTCGTTTGTGGACCGTATCTTTTCCTTCCAGTCTGAATTCAAGGATACAAAGGCTGTCACCATCCCAATAAGGTTTGTAATAGAAATCCTTGATGGAATCATAGACCAATGCTTTAGAAGGAGAATAATCAGCGGCCGATTTTGCCTTGGTGGCGAGGCCCCAACTTTGCCCCATACCTGTTTGAATGAAAGTTCGATAAATTTCAGTGTGACAGGTCCCGCAGGTTTGCATACCTACGTAATCAGCCTTTCCCGGTTTAGCATTCTGATAAGGATTCTTGTCTTCTGTATGACAATTTACCAATGTCAGAACCAACGACAAGAAAAATAAACTATATAATACAGCTGCCCTCATGTCCTGTAAATATATATCTTCGGGTTTATTAATCTTCAGGTCCATGAAATTATTTTACTCCTTATTGCTTGCTTTACCAATGCTTTTTTTCAATAGCCTGACGAACGCACAGAATTTCGATATCAATACATTGAAACAGATCAATGTCAACCGAAATACGAAGTTGGATGAACCGATGAAATTTATTTCCAATTCAGAAGGTTATATCGGTGTGGGAATGCCTGTTGCTGTTTGTCTGGCTGCATGGATACAACACGACAGAAAATTATTAGAGAAAGGCGTCAATATGTCGTTTGCCTTAGCAGCCAACACATTGACCACGTTTGCATTGAAGCGCATCATTAATCGCGACCGGCCTGCCGTCACCTATCCGTATCTTCAGGCCTTTGAAAGTGAGCGGCATTATTCCTTTCCATCTGGACATACCTCCAATGCGTTTTGCGATGCCACATCGTTAAGTCTGAATTTCAAAAAGTGGTATGTTGTAGTTCCTGCATATACCTGGGCTTGCGCAGTCGGCTATTCGCGTATGCATTTGGGCATGCATTATCCGAGCGATGTGCTGGCTGGGGCTATTGTGGGTGCAGGTTCGGCATGGGTCACATACAAAGCGAACAAATGGATCAAGCACTATTTTGCTGAACGATATACCAGTAAGACATCTGAATGAGCAACGTAAAAAAAATAGTGGTGATCGGTGGTGAAAGTACAGGCAAGTCTACCTTATGCGAACAACTTGCTTCCTTTTACAACACCGTTTGGGTAGAAGAATATGCTAGGACCTTTTTAGAAAATTTACATCGACCTTATGTTCAGGATGACCTTCTTGAGATCGCTAAAGGACAAGTAGCTTCAGAAGAATATTTTATAAAAGATGCTAATCGATTTTTGTTTTGTGATACCGATTTGCATGTCATCAAGGTTTGGAGCGAATTTAAATATGGGGAATTTGACCCCGCCATTTCTGAGATGATGAACCGGAGTACCTATGATGGATACATCCTTACTTCGCCGGATTTTCCATGGAAGGAAGATCCCTTACGTGAACATCCTGAACCTGCGTTGCGTGAACATTTCTTTTCTGTCTATCATACGATCGTGACGGAAAGCGGGTTGCCTTATTGTGTAGTCAAAGGAAACAAAACCGAACGAATGCAGATAGCCAGAGAATTTATGGACGGGTTAATAAACGATTAACCGTTGATTATTTTCTCTAAAGCCTCATCATACGACGTTTTCCATTGAGCAATATTTCCCCAATTGGCAGCATTGATAATCACTTCTGAAGCAGTTACTTCACCTACTTTTTCAAACGGGCAATCGGCAAGCATACTTTCAAAGGTTGCGATATTTTCCTTCTTCACACTCACAACGATACGACTTTGGGCTTCGCCAAATAGATACGCATCAGTTCTGATGGACATATCTGATTGTGTGCAGTTGAAACCAAGATTACGTTGCTTGGCACTTTCTACCAAGCCCGTAAACAAGCCGCCATCTGCCACATCGTGTGCCGATTCTATAACTTGTGCATGAATCAGTCGAAGGACAGTCTGCTGCACCAGAAACTCTTCGTCCATATCGAAATATGGAGCAGGTGACAGATGAACACCGATCAGTTTATGAAGATATTCGCTGCTGCCTATATCATTCTTGCTTTTACCTATGATATAAATCGCATCGCCTTCCTGTTTGAAATCCATCGTCATTCGCTTGCTGATATCTTCGATGATACCAACCATACCGATCGTCGGTGTCGGGTACACCGCTCCGTCTGGCGACTGATTATAAAAGCTCACATTACCTCCTGTGACAGGCGTATCCAATTTGATACAAGCTTCACTCATTCCTTTCAATGCATAGACAAACTGATAGTACACTTCAGGATTATAAGGGTTTCCGAAATTCAGGCAATTGGTGATGGCACTTGGCAAGGCACCGCTGCAGACGATGTTGCGGGCAGCTTCAAATACGGCTATCATACCACCTGTCTTCGGATCGGCATGCACATAACGGCTATTACAATCTACCGTACAGGCTATTCCTTTTTCTGTTTCCTTCACCCAAACTACGGCAGCGTCACTTGGCGCGTTGGTGCTGGTATTGGCTGTGCCTACCATACTGTCGTATTGGTCATACACCCAACGTTTACTGGCGATGTTTGGCAATGTGATCAATTTTTCGGCCACGGCTTTCATATCTGAAGGAAGGGCCACCGTATCGATCGAAAACTGGTCCCGTTCTGCAAAATAAGAAGGCTCGGTGTATTCACGCTCATACACCGGTGCGCCCCCACCAAGCACCAGACTTTCGGCAGGTATCTCTGCAACCAGTTCCTCATGCATATAAAATTTCAACATCGGGTCTTTGGTCACTTCACCGATATTCTCACAATGGATATCCCATTTATCGAATATATCGGTCACTGTTTTCTCATGTCCTTTTTTCACCACGATCAGCATACGTTCCTGACTTTCACTCAGCAACATTTCCCATGCCTTCATATTTTTCTGACGGGTAGGCACTTTGTCGAGATGAATGACCATGCCATGTTCACCTTTTGCGCTCATCTCACTGGTACTGCAGGCAATACCTGCCGCTCCCATATCCTGCATACCGATGAAGCTGTCTGTCTCCGCCAACTCCATACAGGCTTCCAATAATTTTTTCTCCTGAAACGGATCACCAACCTGAACGGCCGGCAAATCCTTGGCACTGTCTTCGCTGATATCGGCGCTGGCAAAACTGGCGCCACCGATACCATCCTTACCGGTATCACTACCTACGATAAAAACCGGATTTCCTTCGCCATACGAAGTAGCGGAAATAGTCTTCCCTGTTTTCATCACACCTACACTCATCGCATTCACCAGGGGATTGGTGCTATAGCAATCTTCAAAATACACTTCACCTCCAACGGTAGGTACTCCGAAGCAGTTACCATAATGACTGATTCCTTTCACCACACCTTTCAACAGGTGCTTTGTTTTGTCATCATTGATATTACCAAATCGCAAGGAATTAAGTGTCGCAATCGGCCGGGCACCCATGGTAAAGATATCGCGATGTATACCGCCTACACCGGTTGCAGCGCCCTGAAAAGGTTCGATGGCAGACGGATGATTATGCGATTCAATCTTGAAACTACAGGCCCAGCCACCGCCGATATCGATCAGACCGGCGTTTTCCTCTCCGGCCTTGGCCAATACCTTCGAACCATCTTTCGGAAGGGTCTTGAGCCACTTGATGGAATTCTTGTAACTGCAATGCTCGCTCCACATCACACTGTACACAGCAGTTTCAGTAAAATTCGGTGTGCGGCCCAATACTTTTTTTATGGCTTCAAATTCGGGTTCAGTGAGGCCTAATTTCTTTGCCTGTTCGAGCGTAGCTTCTTGCATGGTTCCTGTAGTATGTATTTGTGGGGCGAAAATACTACTTAGCCTTTTAGATAGTCTATTTTTTCATTCTTAATTTTCACAACACCTTGCTCACTAAAAAATCCTTAACCCATTTAACTCAAATCGACAGAACTTTTCAGCCGATTCTTTTCACTTTTTGAAACCTTTTTATATTTTTATTCCATTAAAAATATTCCTCATGAAAAAAATAATCAAAGTCATCCTCTATTTGGTACTATTACTTGCCACCGTTTTGTTGATTGCAGGCTCTTTTATCCAATTTTCAGCATTGCCGACTTATAAAGTCGAGATGAGCGAACATCTTAAAAATCTGCAAGTGAGCAAAGACAGCGCCAATGTGGTAAGGGGTGAACGAATCGCCGCCATGCTTTGTGTAAAATGCCATATGGGAACGGATAACAAACTCGTTGGCAAAAAGGTGTTAGATATGCCTAAAGAATTCGGGGATATCCATTCGTATAATATAACCCAGGACAAGGAAGCAGGTATAGGCAAATGGACAGACGGACAGATCATCTATTTCGTAAAAACCGGTATTAAACCTGACGGCAGCTATGCGCCACCCTATATGCCTAAGTTCCCGCTGATGGCCGATGCCGATATTGAATCGGTGGTTGCCTGGTTGAAATCAGACCGACCGAATGTACAAGCAGCCAAGGAAGTACAACCGAAAAACAAACCGACTTTTCTTATCAAGTTCTTATGTCGTGTCGCTATGAAACCATTACCATTCATGGAAAACATCACGGCACCGGACTCCACAAACCAGGTAGCGTCAGGAAAGTATCTGGCCACAGCTGTACTTGGATGTTTCCAATGCCATTCCGAGAATTTCAAAACCAATAACGAAATAAATCCTGAAAAATCTGTCGGATTCTTCGGAGGTGGCAATCCGTTGCTCGATTTGGAAGGCAATGTATTGAAAAGCCAAAATATCACTTTCGACAAAACCAGCGGCATAGGCAAATACTCTGAACAAGATTTTATGACCACGTTGAAAACAGGACACAGACCTGATGGTACAACTACCCGTTATCCGATGGAACCCTATACGTTGCTGAGCGACAATGAAGTCAAAGCGATTTATGCGTATCTAAAAACAGTACCGGTCATCAGCAATCAAAATTGATTATTGTATGCCGATCGATATCATCGAGTTTCTCCTGCGTTTGCGGGCCGTGTAAATGAGATTATCGTGATCGCCTTTTACAAACCGTCGTATGAAGAAATTGGTTTCGAATTCATCGATTTCACCTAACAGGTGTTTCTGCATATCGCCTTTCATATCAAACGACACACAGGCCAGATAACCGCCACGGCCTTGCTGATGGGTCTTGGGGGCCTCATTTTTTGCCAAGTCGAGGTTCTTCTTATTATCGGTATAAAATATATACAAATTGTTCTTCGCGAAGATGGAATTGAATGAAAGTTCAGGTCCTGAATAATCATTACTATGCTGTGACTTCGGTATCTTTCTAACCCAGCTTTTACCATCAGGCGTGGCGCTGATTACATAGATATCATCGGCATAGGTGTCATAGGTGGTGCGCGTTGAGAAACCACCATTGCCTGTACTGTAGGTCATGGTGCGGGTAATCACGCGATATTGCTCGGCAGTCAGCATAATAGTTCCATCATTGATCACATAAATCGAACGGATCACCAGGTTATCGACCCCGATATCGCCTTCATCATCCTTGCGCTCCTTGCGCTCGAGTTGTCGTGCCTCGCGTCCACTGGTATTGGCAAGAATCAAATCAGTTGGAATTTCAAATAAGCCACCATTGAGGATACTGGTTGTTTTGGCCGACTTATCCAATTGCAACACAAACGCTCCGTCTGTAGATTTTATCAGTGATTTGGCATAAAAACCTCCTAATAAGATCTCGCCTTTTTCTGTT
>CAIQUX010000149.1 GCA_903875055.1 uncultured Bacteroidota bacterium | reverse complement strand
CGGGTTGTTTGCAACAGCATCTTTCCAAGCTGCCCTCCACCTAGTATCCCTATTTTTTTTTGTGTCGAAAAGAAACTTGTATTCATAAATGTTCGGGCAAAGATAATTGCGGAATTCGACAATCATACATTTCAACGCAGATTGACTTTATTCAAATATTTTTGAACAACATCTTAAATTCTGCCCAAGGTTTTTTAATGAAGAATGCCTTAATTTTGTCTCACTATCACATGAAATATGCAATTCTCTTCAGTCTGCTTATCATTTTTGTGGCTTGCAACAACAGTGACAAGCTAGTTTCTCCAGATGAAAAAATCACAGTAATATCTGCAGATTCATCGTCCCAGGATAGTTCAAAGATCAACAATCGCACAGATGCAATCTGGACATATAAATTCGACTCGACGATACAGGATTACAAACCCTTTAAACAACGTGCTGTACTCAAAGATACCTTGACTGCTCAAATGATTTGCTCAATCCTGAATCATACTTGGCCGGATATCCAAGTGCTTGTTCTTAAGTCCTCAAACGACACGCTTTTCGTTTCCATTCCCCAAAGCGATTATCTGACACAACAGATGGGAACAACAGGGGCAATGGAATACATGGTGACAGCCACGTATTCTTTTACAGAACTGAAGGGAATAAAGTATGTTTCTTTTGATTTTAATGAAGGCGATCATGCTGTCCCAGGTGTGTATGACAGGACATCCTGGGATTTAAAATTACAATAGCACCGAACATCGCTAAAAAAAACAGGAACCTGTTGGATTCCTGCTGCTATAAAAAGTTATTCTTATTTTGTTTAGTCCTAATTATCAGAAACAGCATCCACAAAAAGATGCTCCATCTTTTCGCACATCTTCGTCGATATCATCTTTCGGCCAAGTTCAAGCATACCGCTAAATGACATGGCGTTGGAGACACCATGACCTACCACTACAGGTTTCTTAACACCTAAAACAGGCACACCTGCATACAAACGATGATTGAATTTATCAAGGAACTCACTTTCAACCTTCCCTTTCACACGAACCACATCATATAACGATTCGGCGAATTTCAAGACGATATTCCCAGTGAATCCATCAGTGATGATGATATCGGCCTTATTGTCGAGCAAATCACGACCTTCAATATTTCCGATAAAATTTATCTTAGTATTCTCTTTTAACAAAGGATACGTAGCCTGAGCCAGAATATTCCCTTTACCTTCTTCTTCTCCGATATTGAGTAAAGCCACAGTAGGGTTTTCATAACCTAAGATTTCCTTGGCATAAAAACTACCCAGCATCGCAAACTGATTCAGGTATTCGGGTTTACAATCGGCATTGATACCGATATCCAGCATCAGACTGTAATTATTTTCCAGCTGAGGAACCGGTGTCGGAATCGATGGTCGAAGCAAGCCATCAATGGTCTTGATCACATGCGAAGCACCTACCAGCATCACACCGGTATTTCCTGCACTAAGAAATGCATCAATCTTGCCATGTGCCAGAAGTCCAAAACCTGTTACCATCGCTGATGTCGGTTTTTCTTTCATGGCCTTGATCGGATGCTCATGCATACCAATCTCGTTTTCAGTCTGAATGATGGTAATTGGCATCGATTCAATACCGGGCAAACCTGCCTCAATAGCAGATTTGTCACCTAGTAACACCAGATGACAATCAGCATTTTTTTCGAGGAAGTCAATGACACCCAGACAAGCTTCTTTAGGGGCATAATCGCCACCCATCATATCCAATCCTATTCGCATACAGAGTATGATTTAAGATTCGGTATCGGCTTCCGGTGCTGCTTCTTTAACGGCTTTTTGCATAACCACACGTCCACGGTAGAACAATTGATTCTCTACCCAATGTGCACGATGACGCATGTGCATTTCACCTGTGGTCTTATCTGTACTTAATGTATCAATAGTAGCCTTGTAGTGAGTACGACGCTTGGCGCTACGTTGTTGCGAGTGTCTGCGTTTAGGATTTGGCATATTGCTTTATTTTTTATTTTTTACTTTAGTTAAATCATCCCATATCGTATGGGTTCCTTCATTGTTTTGTCTGTTCAAAATTTCGAGTACGGCCGGATTGCAGGTGCTGACTCCGTTTTCATCATCGGGATGGATATGCTGTATAGGCACACTCAACACGATGAATTCATAGATCCAGGTCGACACATCGAGGATACTTTCAGAGCGGGCGATATAGGCCACTTCGGCATCATCTTCGGTCTTCTTGGCTACTTCGGCGTCATCGATCTGCTTGACAAGGAGTTCAAATTCATCCCACAAGGTCATCTCATACTCATCGCCGCAGCGGTCGCATGGAATCATCACCTTGCCGTTGATATAGAACTTCAGCAGGAAAGTTCCCTGCTTCTTGTCCATTGTCATCTTCACGTCGATGTTAGCATCGGTGAATTCAGGCTTTTCGAAATTTTCAAAGAAACGGTCTGTTATCGTGTAATTGAAGACATGCTCACCGGGTTTGAGACCAACAAATGCAATTTCAAATTCCCGATTATGTTTCATCCTTCACGTTTTAACAGGGCTGCGAAAGTAGTAACTTTTTTTCAAAAAACTACTTTTTTTTTAGATTTGGAGAGGAGAAGTGAGATGATAGATTAGAGATTAGAGATATGAGATACAAAATCTTAGTTCGCTCAGGGGATAATTTCGAGTAATTACACCCGTTCACTCCCTTCAAACACAATGCTTTCCTAACTTCCCTACTCTGCTCCCCCTGCATTCTCTCTCATCTCTTATCTATCATCTCTAATCTATCCCGATTATCTCAAAAACAACATCTCCCTGTACTTCGGCAAGGCCCATAAGCGGTCATCAACGATCAATTCAAGCTTATCGGCATGATAACGGATGGTTTGGAAGTAAGGCTTCACCTTGTCGCAATACGCTACGGCGCGGGCATGCATATCCTCGATATTATTAGCCTTTTTACGTTCTTCTATCATCTGTTCCACCAATTCGCTCACTCCATTGATATGGGTAGAAATTTCTTCTATGATTTCAACTTGCGCTTTATAGGAAGCAGGTTTCAGTCCTATTTCCTTCAGTCCTTTCACATTGTCGATCAGGGTGTTTTGATATTGTATCGCTGCCGGCAAGATGGTGTTGCTGGCTAAATACCCCATCAGACGGGCTTCGATCTGTACTTTCTTCACATATTCTTCCAGCATGATCTCATGACGGGCCTCTGTTTCTATATGAGAGAAGATACCCAGGTTCTTAAACAGATTCTTGGTTTTCTCTGTACTGAACACATCCAGGGCTCTTGGTGTATCCTTGAAATTGTTCAATCCGCGTTTGGCCGCTTCATTGGCCCAGGCTTCGCTATAGTTGTCGCCTTCAAAACAGATATCCTTGCTTTCGGTGATATACTTACGTATGATATGCATCACGGCAATCTCCTTCTTCTCTCCTTTCTCGATCAGGGCATCCACTTCTTTCTTGAATCCGATCAGGGTATCGGCCATGATGGTATTCAGGATGGTCATAGGCCACGCACAGTTGGCACTTGAACCCACCGCACGGAATTCAAACTTGTTTCCTGTAAAGGCAAACGGACTCGTACGGTTACGGTCGGTATTATCGAGCAACAGTTCAGGTATGTTCTTATGGATATCCATTTTCAGGATCACTTCGTCTTGCTCGGTAAATTTCCCTGTCACACGTTGCTCTACTTCATTCAATACATCGGTGAGATATTTACCTATAAAGACAGAAATGATAGCCGGTGGCGCTTCATTGGCACCCAAACGATGATCGTTGGTGGATGACGCAATAGAGGCACGCAACAAATCGGCATGCTCATGCACCGCTTTCAATACGTTCACAAAAAAGGTCAGAAACATAAGGTTAGTACGTGGCGTCTTACCAGGAGCCAAGAGGTTGATACCGGTATCGGTGGCCATACTCCAGTTATTATGTTTACCGCTTCCGTTGACACCGGCAAACGGCTTCTCATGCATCAAGACTTTCAACTGATGACGCTTGGCAACGCGACTCATCACATCCATCAACAATGAATTATGGTCGACCGCGATATTCACTTCTTCAAAGATAGGCGCACATTCGAATTGCGAAGGCGCTACCTCATTGTGACGGGTGCGAAGCGGAATACCCAATTTGTAAGCTTCTTGCTCAAAATCCTGCATATAGGCAAACACACGCTCAGGAATGGCACCAAAATAATGATCATCCAATTGCTGACCCTTG
>CAIQUX010000148.1 GCA_903875055.1 uncultured Bacteroidota bacterium | reverse complement strand
TACGACCTGGATGATGATGATTTTAAAGATGAGTTTGAAGAGTTTGATATGCCAGCATCAAAAAGCAAAACCAAGAAGCCTAAAAAAAGTGGTGATGACGATGATGATGATTTCAAGATAGATGATGATCTTGGACTTGATTTATTCGATGACAAGTTTGATGATGATGATGATGACTTTTAAATCGTTCAATAATTGATTATATGAAACGTCAGCGAATGTGCTGACGTTTTTTTGTGAAAGTAAATACGGATCATTGTCCGTCATTAAGTTTAAATTACACCAGAATCTCTATCATGTTTAACTTACAAAGTCCCTATCAGCCTGCCGGCGATCAGCCCAGGGCCATTCAGCAATTGGTAGAAGGTGTCAATTCACAAGAGAAACATCAGACCTTACTCGGTGTTACAGGATCCGGAAAGACCTTCACCATCGCCAACGTCATTCAACAAACCAATAGGCCTACATTGGTGCTGACTCATAATAAAACATTGGTAGCACAATTGTATGGCGAATTCAAACAGTTCTTTCCCGATAACGCGGTCGAATACTTCGTTTCGTATTACGACTATTATCAACCCGAAGCCTATATGCCTTCAAGCGGTGTATATATTGAAAAGGATCTTGCCATCAATGGAGAGCTAGAGACCTTGCGACTTCGAGCCACGTCGAGTTTGTTATCCGGAAGAAGAGATATCATCGTAGTCGCTTCAGTGAGTTGTATCTATGGTATCGGTAACCCGACTGAGTATGCCAATGGAATAATCCGTATTTCAAAAGGACAACAGATAGTCCGGAACACTTTTTTACATCGACTTGTTCAATCGCAATATAGCAGAACCAGCATCGAATTCGACAAGGGTATGTTTCGTGTGAAGGGAGATACGGTCGATGTGAATTTACCTTATGCCGATTTCGGTCTGCGTATCATTTTCTTCGGTGATGAAATTGAGGAGATTCAACGATTTGAAATTCCGACAGGCAAGAGAATCGAAGCGCTGGAAGATGCCGCAATCTTTCCGGCTAATATGTATCTGGCTCCGCAGGATCAGATGAAAAATATCATCCATGAAATTCAGGATGAACTGTTTGCCCAGATCGAATATTTTCAGCAACAGAATCAACCGCTCGAAGCGCAACGTATCAAGGAACGTGTGAACTATGATTTGGAAATGATACAGGAACTTGGCTATTGTAAAGGCATCGAAAACTATTCGCGTTTTCTTGACAGACGACAACCGGGAACAAGACCGTTTTGCCTGCTCGATTATTTTCCGCAGGATTTCTTGTTGGTATTGGATGAAAGTCATGTAACGCTTCCGCAAATCAGCGGCATGTACGGTGGAGATCGCGCACGAAAGATTAATTTGGTCAACTATGGCTTCAGGTTGCCATCAGCGTTGGATAACCGACCCTTGAATTTCACGGAGTTTCAAAGCATGGTCAATCAGGTGATTTATGTCAGTGCCACACCTGGAAAATATGAATTGGATATGACACAGGGTGAATTTGTCGATCAGGTGGTGAGACCGACCGGGCTCCTGGATCCTCCAATCGAAGTCAGACCCAGCATCAACCAGATCGATGACTTGTTGGATGAAGTGGATAAACGTGTGGGCATGGGTGATCGTGTATTGGTAACGACGCTGACCAAAAGACTTTCAGAAGAACTTGCTAAATACCTTCATAAGATCCATGTGAAATGTAAGTATCTGCATAGTGAAATCGATGCATTGGAACGAGTAGAAATATTGCGCGATTTGCGTCTTGGGAATATCGATGTGTTGATCGGTGTGAACCTGTTGCGGGAAGGGTTGGATTTGCCAGAGGTGTCGTTAGTGGCCATTCTGGATGCCGATAAAGAAGGCTTTCTTCGTGATGAGCGATCGCTGACACAAACAGCAGGACGTGCAGCGCGTAATGCGCAAGGGTTGGTCATCTTTTATGCAGATAAGATCACAGGCAGTATGCAGCGTACTATCGATGAGACCAACCGCCGAAGAGAAAAACAGATTCTCTTTAATCTTGAACATCATATCACACCGACCACGATTAAGAAATCAATCGGTGAAATATTAGATCAGGGAGCCGTGCTTCAGGTAAAAAATTATGACAGTTCCAGCAAGTATGCCTTGCAGGACGAAGCGCCGATTATTGCAGCAGCAGAACCTGAGGTGTCATATTCAAATCCCAAGGAACTTGAAAAAGAAATAGCGGCAGTTAAAAAACAGATGGAGAAGGCGGCTAAGAATCTCGACTTTATTGAAGCAGCCCGATTACGGGATCAGATGATGGCATTGAAAGCCAAACAAAAATGAATTTAGTGTGCGTTGTACCAATGAATCAATTCCAGATTCGGCTTTTGTGTGCTGGCTTTTAATGCTGCTCCACCACCGATCATTCCACCGCCGAAAGCAACACCTGCTCCGGCTACAGTGAGGGCATCGTTGGCAGTTTGGTTTTCGCCGAAAAGGGAACTGATAAAGGCTACAAAAAGACCTCCGATTGTTGCAGGGGCACCTGCTGCGATACCAGTTATGATCATAGCATTTCCGCCGGTTCGTTTGGAATTTTCGTCCCTGATTTGAGTGGATAGACTCTCATTGTCGGTAATCATAGGAATCATACTACGGAGTGTATACACAACAGGTTTTCTGACAATCGTCTTCTCGATAAAAACTTCTTTTCTAAGATTACCATGTCGGTCTGTTATGGTGTCTCTGTCATTCAATGCATACACATTTATTTTTCCTTTAACGACTTGCTTATAAAGATGCCGGCTATCGCAGTTGTAATAATAGTTGTGATTGAAATAAGCCGCTTTAATTTCGGAGATGGAGTATTCTGTACCATCTGCAGTAATCCTTCGCCATTTGGTGATATCATTATTATTGACAATCAAATCACCTTTATAATGTATCGTGTCGTTTGATTTTGTAACCAGATATTGCGTAGTTGATTGTGCAACAGAGCAAAGCGGAAAGAGGAGAAGGAAGAATATAGCTTTCATATGGTAACGTTTATATGCATTTTTTTTATGAAGGGTAAGCATTATTATTAGTTAGTTACTCTTTGAATTCAATCTTTTTAAAGGGATATGTCAATCCGAGGCTGAACATTATTTTCCCATATAAGGCAGCAGTAACAGATGGATCAAAATTGCCATACATTGTATCGGGTGTTGTCTTGTATCCGGGCAAAATTCCAAATTCGGCCCCATAACATAGTTTAAGATATCTGGCTGGCCTTAAATGCATACCTACCCTGCAGCCGACAGGAAACGAGGCCGATTTTTTTGAAGAGTGTACTTCAGTAAAATGATAGATATTTCCGGAGTAAGTATTAATCACATCGGAGATTTTTTTATGTAACTGAAACATCAGGTCTGCATAATAATCCATTTTGCCGCCCCTTTGTTTAAACAATACATTAGATAGTTTATAGTTCCCCACTCTTGTACTTTGAACCCCTAGGTATAAATATGGAATCACATAATTCGTATAAAAGCTGCCGTTAAATGAATGGGTGGTATCGGTGGGAGAGCTTAAGGAGAAAATGTCGCTGAAGCTATTGCCGTTAGGTGTGGAGTTAAAACTTGAATAATGATCATAAAGTATGCCCCTGTATATTCCGAATCCGAGTCGTATACCCGACATTTTGATATCTGTTATTTCTGTTTTTTTGTAATAGCTTGTATTACCAGCAGTGAACAAGTGAACTTTCCTTTTTTTTGTTTGACGTGTATGCCGGAAATTGTAACAGAATCCGATTTCAGCATCATATCCGGATTTTAATCCTCCTAAAGGGCTTGTAAAATTATAAGGGTCCTTTTCGTCTGTTTTGTACCGATTATACACATCAAATACTTCGCCCGCTATGATACCTTTCCCATTATAACGCGCATCAATATTCAGAAGTCCGTGCAATACATATATTTGGGCATCTATCCCTGACATGGTCATGGACTTAGTATTAGGTCCAAAGTTCAAACCAGCATAGGCCTTGTTAATATAGGGGTCGTCTTCAAGTATCTGATATCGTTGAGCAATGGCAGTCGTTGTAAGAAGCACAAACAGTATGACGAAACTTGTTTTCTGCATATTGATGTAATAAGCAATAAATGTATTCAGAATTACTGGCAATCTAAAATTTTCGAGCTCTTAGTTCCTGCAGATTTGTTTTGTCAGATACTTCAGGGAATGATTACATGTAATTCATAACTTTCTAATAGATAACTCAAGTAAAGAGAACAAATCTTCTGACATCGGATATCAGCTATCTGACATTACACCATTTCGCCGGCCTTCATCTTCTCGGCATTTTCGGCAAACTGGAGTGCGTCCAGCATTTCCTGAATATCGCCATTGACAAAGTTATCCAAAGAATAAATCGTCTTGTTGATACGATGGTCGGTGATACGTCCCTGAGGCCAGTTATACGTACGAATTTTAGCAGACCGGTCACCACTGCTCACAAGTGTCTTACGGCTGTTGGCGATAGCTTCTTCATGTTTGCGTACTTCCTCTTCATATAATTTTGTACGCATCATGGTGGTGGCCTTATCACGGTTGCCAAGCTGGGTACGTTCGGTTTGGCATGTGATGACAGTTCCGGTCGGAACATGGGTAAGTATAACTTTAGTTTCAACCTTGTTTACATTCTGACCTCCAGCACCACCGCTTCGGGCAGTTTCCATTTTCAAATCAGATTCCTTGAGTTCGAAATCGATTTCATCCGCCTCAGGCATCACAGCTACGGTAGCTGCAGACGTATGAACCCTTCCGCTTGCTTCAGTATTCGGAACCCGCTGAACCCTATGTACACCGCTTTCATATTTCATGGTGCCATACACATCTTCGCCGATGATTTCAAGTATCACTTCTTTGTATCCACCTGCGGTACCTTCGTTTTCATCGACTAAAGCCACTTTCCATCCTTTGGCATCAGCGTACTTCATATACATGCGCATCAGGTCGCCTGCAAATAAGCTGGCTTCATCGCCACCGGTTCCTGCACGGATTTCCATCACCACATTCTTCTCATCCTGTGGATCTTTAGGTATCAGCAGTTGACGGATAGTTTCCTCCAGAGAATCTTTTTGTATTTCTGAATTGATAAGATCTTCTTTGGCCATAGAGCGCAACTCCTCATCATTTTCAGATTCAAGCACTTCCTTTCCGAACGCGATGCTATCGAGGCAATTTTTATATTGCTTATACACATCCACAATTTTTTCGAGCTTACGGTATTCCTTGCTCAATTGTGAGAAACGTTTCTGATCACTCACGATATCAGGATTGGTAAGTGATACGCCAATATTATCGAATCGGCCTTTAATGGCTTCTAACTTATCTAACATAGAGCCGCGAAGATAAGGACAATGAAACAATTCGACAATATGATAATTGAACAGCTAAAGGAGTTATGGTCCTATACCCTTTAGTTTCAGGAATTCAAATCAACCAGATCGGATGTTGATTTATTCAGTATCGGTTGATTTGAGAGCATGGTTGGCAGTGGATTTTTTCTCGCTTAGCGACATAAAGAGTTTCATACAAAGGCCAAAAAGTAGTCCTCCCGAAATCCAAACCGGAATGCCAATCAGTAATTTTTTCAGCGTTATCTCATCCCTGAAAAGTAAGGGATTCAGGATGACCGCCCAGATGTACATGAACAGTCCCCAGCGAAGACCTGCATACCACCAACTATGTTGCGGTAATGTCATGTTCAACGGTTTTGAAAATTTTTCTTGTTGTTTTTTAAGCCAGACAGCTTTAAGATAATTTCTAAACCAATACCAGACCGGTGATGTGAGGCCCAAAATGAGATAAGTGGTAAGGTTCGTAAGACAAGGAATAATCTGGCCACAATGATCACAATACAAGCCGAACCAATTTCCAAAGGCGGTCTTGTTTTGTGGCGTCCATTTAAGGGCGGAATGCAGTGTGTTGCAATGCGGACAAGGAATGAAACTTCGTTCAGCTAAGGGTTTTATTTTTCTTGTCTTTTCAATCAGAAGAATTTTTGGGATACGTTGACCAAGAATCAACTCATTAAACGCAACTCCGGGATTGATAATCCAATGAAGCATCAAAGGATGTATCCAGGTCCTGATTGAATATTTTTCACTATCTATATTCATTGGTTTTATTTTTTCGTTTACCTAAGAACTGCTTACACATTCAGTTAAAAAGTATGCAAGGAGGATAATCTGACCTGTTACTCTTATTTGATGGATGAATGATTTTGAAGAAGAGTAGGGTGCTTTTATTCAATCACACCTAATCCCTCTCTGATCACTTCTGGTGGATTTTTAGTGCAATCCACAATCGTGGATGCAACAACGCCACCGGGCCCTCCATCAATTACGATATCTACGAGATGTCCGAATTTTTCATGCATTTCTTCGGCATCAGTATAAGGGATTTCATCATCATAAGGAAGGGAGGTACTTAATATCGGATGTCCAAGTTCTTTGATGATGGTCCTGCAAATCTCATTGTCTGGAACCCTGATACCCACTGTCTCTTTTTTCGTTCGAAGCAGTTTAGGGGTTTTCTTACTAGCTGGCAGGATAAAGGTGAACGCACCTGGAAGATGTTGCTTTAAGAAGCGGTATATAGGCGTATCGATAGATTTGGTATATTCGCTTAAATTGCTAAGATCTGAACAAATGAACGAAAGCAACGCTTTCTCCGGATGAATATGTTTGATCTGACAAATCCTATTAATAGCCTCGGGATGTTCAATACTGCAACCCAATCCATAAATGGTGTCGGTGGGATAAATGATGACGCCGCCTTTGCGAAGACACTCAAGAACTTGCTTGATTTTGCGTTCATCTGGATTTTTAGGATGTATTTCTAGTATCATGCAAGCAAAGATACAAGCTAGGTTGATTATCTTCGCGAATCAATGATTCAATTCCCTGCAATAAACAGAGCTTCACTGTGGTACTTTCTAGTGGTACTGACGGCGGTTTCGTTTACTTGGAGTGAGAGGCTTAGTTCGGTAGGAGTGATATTACTTATTGCACATTGGTTGCTTGACAGTAATCTGATGAATAAAATTTCTTCCTTCTGGTCACGACTCGCCACTTCCCGATTGCAGCTTATCACGATACTTCTCTGGTCTTTTTTCCTGCTCCATGTACTAGGACTTTTATGGAGTCAACAGATGGTGGAAGGATGGCAAAGTATTGAAGTCAAACTTACATTTATGATTCTTCCTGTATTGTTCTCGACAGAGAACTACCTGGATGCAAAGAAAACCGCAACTATTTTTCTGATCTTTTCAATTTCTTGTTGTCTGTCCTTTTTCTATGCCCTTGGTTATTCCTACGTCCATTATCATGGAAAGGGTTGGAGTGTAGTCACACAGCGAATGAACATTTCAGAAGGAATCATGCATCCCGGTTATTATTCTAATTACTTTGCCTATGCATTAGTATGGTGTGTGTTTGAACTCACTTCAAATAAAAAGACGGGTGTCTACATGCGCAGCATACTCACTGTATTGATTCTTATTCTGGTGACCGCTTTATTGTTTCTGATTTCCAAGACAGCCATTCTTTATGTGGCATGTTTTATAGCCTTTATGGTTTGGCTGTCAACAGCACGTTTCAGGCAGTTGTTTCTACGTACAGTAGTGTTTGTTGTGTCTATTGGGATTATCGGTGTGATTACAACACAAATACCGAATATCAGGAATCGAATCATTGAAACATTCCATGATTCAAGTCAATTGAACAAGGACGTGCCACTTGCCAATTCCACAGGAAGCCGTCTGGCCGCCTGGCATAATGAATGGACGCTGATTAAAGAAAATTGGTTAACAGGCTATGGCACCGGTGAAGCGAATATGACCCTTAAAAATAAACTGATAAATGATGGATATATTCGTCTGGCAGAGGAAAATATGCATACTCATAATCAGGTTTTTCACACCTGGCTGGAATTGGGAATATTGGGTGTCTTGCTGATGTTTTCTATTCTGGTGGTATGTTCTCTGATATTTAGCCGGCATCATAACCGTCTCGCGTGGTGGTTGCTTCCTCTTATTTTACTGAACATATTGACCGATGATATGCTTGAGGTGCAGGCCGGAGCTGTTTTTTTCGCCTTCTTCCTGACTTTGTTCATTTATCAAAAAAGAGAAGATCGGCTTAGTTATTCATAAACTTGTAACCCACACCCCTAATACTTAAGAAATGTTTCGGATTACGGGGATCTTCTTCAAAATATTTCCTGTATGTCATGATGAAATTATCGATGGTGCGGGTGGTAGGAAATACATTGAACCCCCATACCATTTTCAAAATATGTTCCCTTGAAATCACTTCATTCTTATTTTCGACCATAAGCTTCAGAAATTGAATTTCTTTTTTGGTCATCATATGCTTTTCGCCCCGAATATCATAACACTCTTGGGCATGAAAATCGATACGGCTCTTTCCTATTTCGATATAATTGATTTCCTCTACTGAATGTTCGATTTTTTTGTTCTTCAGGATCAGTTTTTCGACCCGAAGAATCAGTTCTTCCAGATTGAAAGGCTTAGTCAGGTAATCATCGCCTCCTTTTTTCAAACCTAATACCCGATCCGCGCCACTGCTTTTTGCAGACAAGAACATGATAGGTACTTTTTCATTCTGCAAACGGATGCTTTCACAGACCATCAATCCATCCACTTCAGGCATCATGATATCAAGCAGAATACAATCGAAGTATTCTTCCTTGAAAGCTTTAATGGCCGCTTTGCCATTGTCGACGGCAGTGACCTCATAATCCTCCATTTCAAGATTCAGTTTCAGCGCTTCTCTCAGACTCTCCTCATCCTCGACCAGTAAGATGCTTCCTTTATAGTTTGTTTTTCGTATCATGGTTATAGGCTGTTTAAACAAAAGAGACTTCAAAAATAGAGCCTTTCGGATGATTGTTTTTCACGGTAATGTCATATTTGTAAAGGGCGACAATTTTTTTCACAATGAATAAGCCCAAACCTGTTCCTTTGGAAGAACGTGTGTTTTCATTTCCGATGCGATAAAACTTATCGAATATTTTTTCTTTTTCATTGTCAGGAATACCGACACCCTGATCCTTCACTGCGAGCACAACCTTCCTGTTTTGTTTTTCAAGAACGACCTCAATAGGGCCAGATGAATATTTACGTGCGTTTTCAACCAGATTACTTACCACCAGCTTCCAGAGTGAGGAGTCGCCTTTGATATAGAAATCATCCTTCATCAAATGAGATGTAACCATGCATGACGGATAGCGCTGTTGTATCTGACCAATCACATCCAGAATAAGACCTTTCATTTCTACATCTTCATTGTAAATAGCTTTTTTAGCGCTTTCGAGTTGAGTAGATGCGAGGATATTATTACAGAGGTCATTCAGGCGGTTCGTTTCCGTAATGGAAGAGGCCAATAGTTTTTTTTGTGTCTCTTCATCCAGTTTTCGTTTTTCGAGTGTCTGCAGATTCAACTTGATGCCGGCAATCGGCGTCTTCAGTTCATGGGTAACACTCAGCATGAAGTTTTGCTGAAGTTTAGCCAAAGACCGCTGTCGGTAATAGGCATAATAGACGATGCCGGCTGTAAACAATGTAATTAAAATAAAGGTCGAGCCTTCTCCCAAATACTGTTTGGTTCGTCTGATCTTTCGTTGTCTGATAGCATCAAGTTCCTTACTAATCTCGATATGACTGTCGGTTTTTTGAATGAGTTCTATTTTTTCTTTTTCAAGAGTAT
>CAIQUX010000147.1 GCA_903875055.1 uncultured Bacteroidota bacterium | reverse complement strand
TGTTCACTGTTCACTGTTCACTGTTCACTGTTCACTGTTCACTGTTCACTGTTCACTGTTCACTAATCACTAATCACTAATCACTATTCACTATTCACTGTATCAGTTTCGCAAAATCCACCACAAGAACCTCAAAATCCCACACCAGTCTCGCAAAATCCCATACCAGTCTCTCAAAATCCTCCACCCGTCCCACAAAGTCCAAGACTTGTCTGACAAAATCCCACACCAGTACTAAGAAATCCACCACCCGTCCCACAAAGTCCAAGACTCGTCTGACAAAATCCCAGACTAGTACGTCAAAATCCTCCACAAGAACGTCAAAACTCTCCACCGTCTTGGTGGATAATGCTCATTATCATAGCATCTCCTCTACGTTATGTTAAATGGCCCAGCATTTTTCCACTTTTCCTTACCCCTAAAATATCAAAAAGTAGTTCTTAAAAAACCATATAAGTAGATAATAAGGGTGGAAGAAATAATTAACAATTCCTCCCACCGATATAGGTGATGAGAATTAACTACAAGCCTTTACAATCCACGCATTTCAAGCCTCTGTCGGTCATGATCCATTTTCTATTGACCATCTCATCATCGGATGCATCATTAACGTTGTCAATATCATCGAGTATACGTTTCGTTTTTGGCATTAGATAAATGCTCTTGCCTAAAGGAACTTTGATAACGTAATTGAGGTGCTGGAACTTGAATTTAGTCTTCTCGTTCAAGGAATAAAAATTTGGAATTATCAGCAAGGAATCTTTCTGCATTACCTCCGAATTAATAGTATGGGTAAAGGATTCAGCATCTCTTTGAGTCTTGCCACGGGCTGATTGTACTTTGGTAAGATGGAATTTATCATCATTGCTTTTCTGAATCTTGAGGTCCACATTATGGAATACTATTAAGCCATTTTCCTGATTGAAATTCCCTATGTCGCCGAACTGGACATGGGTTGATCCATTCCATTCATCCTGCTCGTTTCTATCCACATCGACGAATAAAATATCGCCTGCAGGTTGGGTGATAGGAGCCTCAATTCGCGTGGTGTATTTCTCATTATAATTGTCCAGAATACTGAAGAATAATACAGAGCTGATACCTACTCCTATGATCCAGATACTTGCTGCAATTATATTCAAGGTTTTGTTCCTCGCCTTGATGTTGAAGATCAATCGGAAGCCTTTGTAGATAAGCATAATCAAAGGGATACAGATTAATAGTGTGAGGCCAATGCTTGCCCAGAATATCTGTCCATTGGAATCGAAAAACATTCTGAATACTTCTGAATTTCCGATAGGCATCCACCCTAATACTCCCAGCATGAGGCGGGTGATTAATATAAATGCAGCAATACCAGCAGCAATAAACAAGGCGCCTATTATCCTGACGAAAACCCTTACCAGTACCAGAATAACTTCGACAAAAGCATGGACAATACTTCCTATGGCACCACGTGCTCTGTCGCGTTTATCCTTTGATCCGATGTCCTTTGCTTCCTTCTTGAAGTCTTCGAATTTGTTTTTGATGTTACCCATCTCTTCCTTGATGTTCTTCTCGATGTTTTCGACATTGACTTTCTCGCCTTTCATCTCCAGTTTCTCTGCAGTAGTCTTGGCTTCCGGGATGATGATCCAAAGAATAATATAGATCAATAATCCGGTCCCGAAACCAAAGAACAGGACAGCAAATATCAAGCGCATCCACAGCGGATCAATGTCGAGATGAGAGCTGATGCCAGAACATACTCCACCCAATACCTTATCATCAGGATTACGATATACCCTGCGCTTGGTGAATGAACCGGAGTACTGAAAATTCTCCCCTTTACCACCATAATTATAGCCATAACTGTATCCATACTGACCGTCGGCGTATTGCTTGTTCTCGCCTTTGGTTTTATCAGATGCATTGGAACCATTAGATTCGTCACCACCAAAGTCTTCTGGTTTGCCCATGATGGCAATGGCTTCTTGAACATCTTCGATGGAGATGACTTGCTTGCCCGATTTCAGTTTCTCGGTGAAAAGCTCGGCTATGCGCGCTTCGATATCCGATGTGATTTCATCCTTACCTTCAGAGGTATGGAAGTGCGCCTTAATGGTTTCA
This sequence comes from uncultured Bacteroidota bacterium, assembly GCA_903875055.1. GTDB lineage: Bacteria > Bacteroidota > Bacteroidia > Chitinophagales > Chitinophagaceae > OLB11. Next base: position 403 of record CAIQUX010000147.1, on the reverse strand, counting down.
AGATACCTGTGGAGCAATTCAAAAGCATCTTCATCGATGTGGAATACGATTCCACCGATGTTAACTGTTACTGTTTTCTTCATTTCTTTTTGATTTTTTTATTGTTTGTTTAACTGCAAATATTAATTCGTTCCAGGTTTTGTTTAGCTCCTCGAGACATTCTTTTCCGGTGTCGGTGAGCGAATAGTATTTCCGTGGTGGTCCTGCCGAGCTTTCTACCCATTGATAAGAAAGCATGCCTGAGTTTTTCAACCTTGTAAGCAAGGGATACAAGGTACCTTCGACCACTATCAACTTCGATTCTTTGAGGCGGCCGATGATTTCTGAAGGATATATTTCCTCCTCTGATGCGATGATGTTAAGGATACAAAGTTCGAGTATTCCTTTCCGCATTTGCGCTTCT
>CAIQUX010000146.1 GCA_903875055.1 uncultured Bacteroidota bacterium | reverse complement strand
ATCCAAAAATAAACAAGATTACAGCAGTCATTAAAATGGTAATGTGACCATCCAATACCGGAGAAAGAGAACGTCGGTAACCGTCGTTGATTGCATTTTCATGCGACTTCCCTGATTTCAACTCCTCTTTGATACGCTCGAAGATGATTACATTGGTATCTACAGCCATACCGATAGTCAGTACCAAGCCTGCGATACCGGCAGCCGTTAAGGAGGCATGCAAGGCGGCTAATACACCCACAGTAAATAATAAGTTCAAGATCAAAGCGATATTGGCAACCCATCCTGCCGTGTTGTAATAAACAAGCATGAGGATGAAGATCACGATAAAGGCGATTATGAAAGACATCAATCCACCATTGACAGATTCTTTACCTAAGGTAGGACCAACCACTTGCTCTTGTACAATTTTTGCAGGTGCAGGAAGTTTACCGGTCTTTAAGATGTTTGAAAGATCCTGTGCCTCTTCGACTGTAAAACTACCTGTAATATTAGAACGTCCTCCAGCAATTCGCTCGCTAGGAGCAGGAGCTGAATAAACGATATCATCCAACACGATAGCAATCGGCTTACCTACGTTATCACCCGTCATCATTTCCCAAGCCCTTGAACCGATTCCGTTCATAGTCATCTGAACGTCAGGTTGACCTGTAAACTGATCATAATCCTGACGGGTATCTATGATATTTTCACCTCCAAGTCTTGGATCATCGGTTCCTGCTCTTTTCTTGATCGCATATAAAATAGCTAATTTTTCTTTTGCCTTCTCATTAGTCTGCTTATCTGCAATTCCGTAATAGAATTTCAAATCCTTAGGGAAGATATTTTTAACCACATCTAAAGCAAGATATCGGTTTAACTGAGCGGTATCCTTTGCACGTACATAAGAAACTCTGGCTTCATTGATGACTTCACCTGTCTTAGGATTGGTTCTTGCTTCAAAACCGCCTAAAAGGAAGAAACGTAATGGATTCTCTTTACGGGCTTTAGCTTCTTTTTGCTCATCCGTCATACCTGCTGTAGAAGTATCTGATTTCTTTGAAGAGTCCTTACCCATGATTGAACTTAAGGACGTAGTATCTCCGGCAGTCTTTGCTGTTGCTTTTGTTTTTGTTGTGTCGGTTGATGAAGCTTTTGTAGTATCTAACGAAGTTCCGCTCTTGCTCATGCCTGCCAGATAATTTTTCAGGGCAACATCCGCATCAATGATATTTTGTGAAATCAGGTGAATAGGATACGTTTCCCAGAACTCAAGTTTAGCAGTAGCCTGAAGATATTTTCTAACTCTCTCAGGATTATTCACCCCCGCCAACTCAACGCTGATAATACCACGATTTTCATCAAGGTTTACATTGGGTTGAGCTACACCAAACTTATCAATACGAGTCAATAATACATTATATGTACGTTTAATCGCATCCTTTGATTCAGCCTTCATTACACGGATGACGTCATCATTCGTGGAATTAAAATCAATGTTCTTTACGCCCGATTTTGAAAATAGCGTGGACAATCTGCCAGAAGGATTCTTGGCATTATAAGCATCAGAAAAAAGTGTGATAAAATTTGCTTGGCTGTTGGCCTTCATCCGATTCGCTTCAGCAATGGCTGCATTTAAAGCAGGATCCTTAGGATTATTACTCATGCTGCGAACAAGATCATCAAGACTCACCTCTAATACAACGTTCATCCCCCCTTGTAAGTCAAGGCCCAGGTTCAATTCCTGCTCTTTGGCTTGTTGATAGGTATATTTCGTAAAGCCTAAGTTGTAGACCGGTGTGGATGCCAAACTATCCAAAATAGGTCTGACTTTATCCTTGACAGCAAAATTAAGATCCTCTCCGGTCATGGAAGGGTTCTCCTTTTGAATTAGTGCACGGGCCTTGGCCTCTTGCTTCTTTTCGAAATTCCTTACAACGAATGTAAATGATAACTGGAATAGAGAAATCAATATTAATGCTATTGTAAATAGCCTTATCAAACCTTTTAACTGCATGTCGGTGTTACTTAATAAATTAGTATAAAAATTGAACGTGCGAAGATACAATTAATTTGGAAAAATGGTAATCTTTTTAGAACATCCTCATTTTAGGACTGAATTACCCTTTACGGGATAAAAAAAGTGCAGTTTTACTGCACTTTTAGTTTGAATCATTAAAACATACCTCCTAGGATTACCTAAAAGGCCTTCTGTGGTGAAACCCAGGACGATGAAAAAAAAACCTTACCCTGGGATGGCAGGCATGCATTGGCCTTCTATGGCAACCATGGTGAGGCCTTCTTGAATCAAATCGGCCTTCTTGACGGGGATGAAAAGCCCAATATAAAGACTGATGTCTTGCCTCAAGTTGCCTCGGAACCATAAAAAACGCCATGGAAAGCAATGTAAAAATTACCAATTTCAGATTTTTCATTTGATTAAATTTTAGATACGTCTGACTAGGCTCCAGTGTCAGAGTTTACTCGACATAGTCTTTTAACAGCATATTAATCCTAGAATATTCGGATAAAAAAAAGGGCTATCGATTGATAGCCCTTTTTCGAAAGAAGTGAATTAAAAATCACTTATTAATTGATCATTAATTTATTTGAATATTTCTTACCGTCAGCGTTTACAGTATAAATGTATAACCCTTTGTTCAAATCTGAAATTTTCACATTGAACTTTTGTGTATCATTTGCATTTAAACTACCAAGATTCAATGTTTTAACTTGCTGACCAATCGCATTTGTGAATGTAACAGATACGTTTTTAGCGGCTTCAGTCAAATTAATTGAAAGTTTAGCATTTTCAGTCGCAGGATTAGGCGTAATGCTTACAGACATACCGCTGTTGTTAACTTCATTAACACCAATCGCACCACAAGTTGGACATGAAACTTTCCAGATAATATCGTGAATTTCAGTACCATAACCTACTGTCCAAGCTAAAGTAGGGATGTAATCACCGCTCCAATTAGTAGAATCCTTATAAATTGTTGAAGACATATTACGATCGGTAGGATAGAAAGGCATAAATGTGCTGCTACCTGCCGGCTCATAAGATAAGAAGAACAAGCGATTCTTATTTCCGATAGTATCACCAGCGGTAAAGCTATAACCTGGCTTAAATGTATAAGATACTGAGACTCGTTCTCCAGCTGGTACAGCCATATTGATTGCGAAACCAAGGTATTTTGAACCATACGAATTTGGAGCTGTAAATGTGCTTGAATCAGCACTAGTCAAAGGATATTTGATGGTAATGGCGGCAGGTGCTCCTGAAGCATTTGTTTGAAACGGCCCTTTGGTAAAGTTAGCAGCAGCATATGATTGCAATAAAAACCTTGTTGTATCTACGCCGAAATCAGCCGCCTGACCTGAAAAGTAATATTCAGGAAGGTTCGCACCTCCGCTATGAACCACAGAAACTATCACGGTATCCACATAAGTAGTAGCCTTGATGTAAGAGGTTCTGATGAACACTGAATCTAAAGTATACGTATTTGTTTTGCCAATATAAATACCGTCAGTTGGTGTGTTATCTCTGATAACATCTGCCGAAGGATCTAAAATCTGACCGATTGATTTCCATGAAATTCCACGAGCTGTATTTGGCGCACCATAACGCATGTTGGAATCCGGGAACATACAATATAAAAAACCAGTAGCATCAAGAGCTGTAGCGGAAATACCTTCCTGTGCAGCAACATAATCAACATAACTAATGTATGTACTGCCACCTAATCTAGTTTTCTTCCCGGCTGTTTTAAATCTGTCCTTATTTAATGCCCCATCCGTAACAGCATTGTCCATTCTCAACGGCGCACTCAGAACAGGCTGTTTCTGTTGTGCATTGACGGAAGTAAGGACCGTAATACCAACACAAATACTAAGTAAAATCTTTTTCATTTTATATTTTTTTTTTAAATTTATAGGGTAAAAGTAACTATTAATTTATTATGAACAAAAAAATATTTTACGTCGGGCAGTGATTACTTTTGCTAAATAATTCAACATAAAATCATGCTATTAAACTTCGAAAATACAGAAATAGCCTTCAACTCGAAGACTAACAGGGACCTTCTAAAAGCTCGCTTCCTTTTTTCCTCAATGGCAAAACCATGGCTTACAAATTTTGGAATTCAGTTTACACAATTTGCATTCAAAACCAAACTACCTATCCATAGCTTTATAAAAAATACCATATTCAAGCAATTTTGTGGTGGTGAAACTTTATCTGAAGCAGACCATACATCGTTCGAATTGGCTAAATACGGAGTCGGGGTAATCATGGATTATAGCGTCGAAGGCAAAGCGAACGAAGAAGAATTCGAGAAAACGACAGAAACTTTTCTAAAGACCATTAAGTACTGTGGGGAAAAAGAATACATCCCATTTATCAGTTTAAAAACTACGGGTTTTGCCAGATTTGAACTCCTTGAAAAATTGCATTCCCAAGCTACCCTCACACCAGAAGAAAGTGCTGAAGCGGAGCGAATTTATAAAAGAATTGACAAGATTTGTCAGGCTGCCTCCGACAATGGCAAAATGATTCTGATTGATGCCGAAGAAAGTTGGATTCAACAACCTGTCGATGACATCACTGACAAAATGATGGAAAAATACAATGGCAAGAAAGTGGTTGTATACAACACATTTCAACTTTACCGCCATGACAGGCTAGACTTCCTGAAAAAATCATATGAAAAAGCCAGCCAGAAGAATTTCCTTCTTGGGGCAAAACTAGTTAGAGGGGCTTATATGGAAAAGGAGAGGTTGCGTGCTGCAGAAATGAATTATCAGGACCCGATACAACCTAGTAAAGAGGCCACTGATAAGGATTATGACTTGGCTATGGAATTCTGCCTCAGCCATCTTGACCAGATTAGTCTGTTTATCGGGACACATAATGAAAACAGTTGCATGCTGGCTACCAGGTTAATGAATAATAAATCAATTTTAAATTCAGCTGAAAATATCTATTTTTCTCAACTCTTCGGCATGAGTGATAATATCTCATTTAATCTTGCCAAACAAGGTTATCATGTTTCCAAATATTTACCTTATGGTCCTGTTGAAGATGTAATTCCATATCTCATGCGTCGGGCACAGGAAAACACCTCTGTGGCCGGACAAACCAGTAGGGAACTAGTTTTGATTAATAAAGAACTAGAAAGAAGAAAATCCTTGAAAAAGTAGACCCTGATTAATCTCTCCAACTCCAAGTTTGGGACAATCAGTTAGAATATTCTAACATATAAATCCTGCAACAACCTTTTTCTGAATCATGATTTCATCAGATACTATCATTGCACTCGCTACTCCGCATGGGACAAGCGGCATTGCTGTCATCAGAATGAGTGGCAACCAGGCATTTGCAATCGCTGATCAACTATTCTTCGGAAAGAAAATCAGTGAACAAAAATCGCACACCAGCCACTTCGGAAAAATCAAGGACCATAACCGCACCATTGACGAGGTGCTTGTTGCAATCTATAAAAATCCAAATTCTTATAATGGCGAAGATACCGTTGAAATAAGTTGCCATGGCTCACCGTATATTATCCAAAAAATCCTCCAAATAGCTGTTCGGCATGGTGCTCGCATGGCTTTTCCTGGTGAATTCACCAGACGTGCCTTTATGAATGGTAAACTGGATTTAAGCCAGGCTGAAGCTGTTGCGGATATTATCGCCAGTGAAAATGAAAGCCAGCATAACATGGCGATGCAACAAATGCGAGGGGGTTACTCAGAGAGAATAAAAGTCTTGCGGCAGGAGCTTATCGATTTTGCCGCATTAATCGAATTAGAGTTAGACTTCAGTGAGGAAGATGTGGAATTCGCAGACAGAAATAAATTCCTGGCTCTTGTCGATCATACAATAAGCGTCATCAACAACTTGATCAGCTCTTTTCAATTAGGGAATGTACTTAAGAAAGGAGTCCCTGTTGCCATTGTCGGTAAACCCAATGTAGGCAAATCGACCTTATTAAACCGACTATTAAATGAAGAAAAGGCTATTGTCAGCGAGATCCCGGGTACTACCAGAGATTTTATCGAGGACACTTTGCAACTGAATGGCATCACATTTCGTTTTATTGACACAGCCGGAATTCGAGACACTATCGACATCTTAGAGTCAAAAGGGATAGAACGTTCCTTCCAAAAGATAAAGCAATCAGCCATCATCCTATACATGGCCGATATCACCCAAAATCCGAATGATATCATAACTGATTTCAATTCAATGGCATTCGATCCAGATCAGAAAATTATTATTGTGCTCAATAAATCAGATGAATTAAACAACTTTTGCAATGCCTATGACATTGAAGAAGCAATTGCCACTCTAACAAAAAAAGATTCGATTGAAATTTCTGCCAAACAAAACAAGAATATCGACAAGCTCCTCCAATTACTTCAGGAAAATGTAACCGGCAATCATACTTCATTCGATTTTGTCGTCTCAAACGTAAGACATCTGCAAGCCTTTGAAGATGCTTCCGAAAGCCTCGGATTGGTAAAAAAAGGATTAGAAGAAAAAATTAGTGGCGATTTTATATCAATTGACATTCGATCAGCTCTTCAGTCACTCTCATCCATCACAGGCCTGATATGTAATGAAGATATCTTAAACTCAGTGTTCACAAGGTTTTGTATCGGAAAGTAACCTATATTCATTCGAATGAATATCTGCAACTTCCCAGGATATTATATGGTTACTTGATTTTTGACTTCCATCCCTACTTTTCCAGCAGCTTTCTCTTCAATTTCTCAAATTCATCTTTGGTAATCAAACCATCATCTAACAACTTCGACATCCTCAGTAGTTGGTCAGAGACGCTTGTCTGGGCATTGCTCTTCCCATGGCAGTCATCTATCTCACATGTTGCGATTGCCTCTTCAATCATCAGATTATAGTTGGTTATGTTTCCACCGGCAACAACAAAATACACCTTTTTCGCTCCACGCTCCCTGTAGAATTTTATCTTTTTTATGATGACATTTGAATGAGCATATCCGCTACCGACATTATTCACGGTTGTACCCGGATTTGAATAAGTAGCATTCAAAACCGCACCCCACCCTCCAATTTTCAAATAAGTGAATTCTCCGTTTGGATTTGACCCAAGCCCTAATTTAATCGTATCACGGACATGATATATTATGCCGTTAGTGGCAGTATAACTGATTTCATTCTGACCACCACCGGTCAATTCCTCCGCTTTTTGAAGATCCGCTTCAGCTCCTTCCCGATTTCCATGAATCGCTTTTATTTCTGATCGCTGTATGTAGGCTTCAGCCAGCGATGGATTTAACTCAATTGCCTTATTATAATCGTACAGTGCGTTTTTGTCCTGATTTTTTTTAGCATACGTATTCCCTCTTCTTACATATAAAAACGCGTTTGACGAATCAATCCCGATAGCTTTATCATATTCCTTAATTGCCAATGAATATTTCTTTTGCTTCACCAGCGAATCCCCTTTCAGTACACAGAATTGTATAGATTGGGCCGAAACCAAATCACATAAAAGAAAACAAATTATAAAAAAACTAAGTCTCCACATAGCAGGAATTTCGGCAAAAATACAGAAGATTCCGTTACGTTTCAGATATGAAGTGATCATGATCTTTAATTCATCCAATTACCAAACTTATAGTGAGAATATAGCAACCCATTCAGATGATTCTATACAAAACTCACAGGAGTAGTTCAACCATGATGATGAACGGTATGCGAAAATCTCATGTATCTGAAATCAAGTTTCCTCTTCAGTAGGTCTACGCTCTGTGATCAAGGTATTTTACAAATTATTACCAGTATCCGCAGTTTACTGATCCAATGAAGGTATGAAGACAGAAACCACTGTTCCTTTCCATTTCGTACTTCTGATCGAAATACTTCCTTCCACCATCTTCAACAGATCCTTGATAATGAGATAGCCTAAACCATTCCCCTTTCGCTTGTCGATATTGACAGAAGAAATGATAAATTGATCTGACATGATATTTTGTATCTGCTCTGGTGTCATTCCAACTCCCTCATCTTTCACATGTAAGGCAATCCCTTTTACGTTGGATTCGCTGCTGATGGCAATGTCTGCATTCTCTGAAAAGTTAATCGCATTCGAAAGAAGATTATAGATCAGTATTTTCAACGGCTCGAGATACTGACACAGCTGAAAATCCTTTTCCACCCGATTTTGAATGGTTATATTCTTTTGTCTGGCAATCGAATGCAGCACTCCGATGTCCTGATTCACCAAATCAAAGACACTGAATATCTCCTTGTTCTGTCGTCGGTTTTCATTCTGAAATTTAATCCAGTTCATTACATTGGTCGACAATAACTGAATCTCCTGAGCCGTATTGGTTATTTCCATTATAGTCTCCATTTGCAATTCCTCAGACATCCTGTCTCGCTTTGCTATCAGTTCCTTGCCGCCAACCGTCACAAACTTTAACGGGGTAATGATATCATGACTTATGATCGAGATGAGGCGGCTATTGATCCGGTTAATCTTTTCAAGCACATCATTTTTTTGAAGTAAAGCTTTTGTTTTTTCATCGACAAGCTTTTCAAGCCGGCCTTGGTTCATCATCAATTGCTTGGTCCGTAAATAAATATAAAAACGCCCCCCCGCTAATATCGCGATGGCCAGTATGAAATAAAACCCCCATTGCTTATACCAGGGCGTTTCAATCACAAAAGCAAGTTCTTTATAGGTATAATTTTCCGCACCGAAACCGTCCCGCTTACGTATCTGCAGTACATAAGATCCGCAAGTAAGATTATCAAAACGGATTAGTCCCTCGCTTGCGTTTCGTAACGGCCTCCATTTCTCATCATTTGCTAAACGGTAATCAAGATAGATATTTTCATTATTGCACCAGGCAGAAAAACCTAGCTGGACAAGAATAGATTTTGTGCCGGATGGCAGGCCTTTGGTAGTCAGCGAATCAGTGCTGACTGATTTGGCATCCACTATAAATTCATCAATATATAGCTGACCGGCAGGCATCATTAATTTCACCTTACCTGGGTCCACCCAAAGAAGTCCATCCATTGTTGGAAATGAAAACAGACTATCCTTCATGATCAATGCACAGGGGGCACAACCTCCATTCATTTCTGTCATTTCCATCCCGTCCTTCTTGCCAAAATAATAGTAAAAAACAGTTGACTCCTCACGCTCAAACGCATTCTCAAGATCGCGGTACTGTGCCTTAAAAAGGCCATGATTCGTGCTGATCCAAACAAATCCGAATTGATCAGCCACAAAACAATGGGTATACAAAAGGTAATTTCCCTTATCCATTGGCATATGCCTCAATCGCCCATCTTTGAAAATATAAAAACCCTTCCCATACGTGCCGATAAATATATACCCCTTGATATTTGTAAGATTTCGTATACAGTATCCGGGACATGTCAGGATGGTATCTGACTGCCCCGTTCTGATATTGTATTCAATCAATCCAGAGCAGGATGCAACCAGAAAAACATCAGGGCTGATTTCTTCCATAGCATACGGTGAGTTCGCATTTTGATTGTCACTTCTGATACGAAAGTAAAATGATAGGCTATCCTGTGCAAGTAGCCCCAATCCTTCATGTGATGCAATGATGATTTTTCCGCCGGAATAGCATGCGGCGAATGACTCGGTCACCTTAATTTTCGGATATACAATGGTTTTACCAGTCGAATAATCATACGAATGGAGACAGTTGTCCTTCATATCCTTCATGGATTGCGAAAAAAATAAAATTGAATCCCTGAAATTAAAAACCGTTGTATTGAATTTACCCTGAATTGGCAAGGGCCGACGCGAGTCGGCAGGCTCACCCAGCAACTGGGCTGAATTTGACAATATGGAGTGCCCTCCAAGGTCGACCTGAGCGTAATACGCATTGGTTTCATTCACTTCTGATTTCGGTCTCTTTATCTGTTGCAGATAGGCAGGCTTGACGATGATAAGCCCTTGCGATTCCGTAGCAATAAAAAGAAGTCGATTCTTCTCATCATATCTCGACGTACGGATCTGGCAATTAAGAGGGATGGACTCACAGATCAAAGTCGCTTTGATCTGATGATCCTTATATGAAAACTGCCAGACATTATTATCATTAAATAAAAGTGGCGCCTTCATTCCATTTTCCCAACACAATAAACTCTTATGGAGATCCTCCTTAAATTTCCGGCCTTCATCATCCATAATATCGACTGGCGAACATGTTCCGGTATAGGGATCAACAATATAAAAATGGCCATCACGACTCTCGTAAAAGCATTGCTCTCCGATTTTAAACAACTCCTTGACACCGGAGCTTGCCATCGAAATATTAATCACTTCACTCCTTTCCGTTGAATAATAACTGAGCCTTCCTTTCATGTCCAGAATAAAACACGCTGTCTTATTCCCCATCGGTATAGCCTTCAAATAATTCGTTTGCCTGTTGGTAAAAACGTCTTGAAAAATCTTTTGTACCAGAAACGTATCTGACAATAACAAGACAAGCCGGTGTTTTAATCTAAATGATTTGCCAAATGCAGGATATTCACAATATTCCGGCTTGTTCGCTAAAACCCTGAATACTTTTTCATTCTCATCTTCGGCAAATATCTTATCATCGTCGCTACGGAGAATGAATTCCATACGCTCTGACGACAGTTGAGGTAAATTCTCTTTATTGAACAGTTTGAAGTCTGCACCATTAAACCTGACTATCCCTGCTTCACTGACGACCCACAGGAAACCTGTCTGACTGTCAAATTCCAGTCCTTTCAGACCATTCGAGGGAAGCCCGGTCTCTGTTGTGTATCGGGTAACCAGCGAACCGTGCTGCGATTGAGCGAAACCCGCCATGCAGAAGCACAAAAACACAGCTGTGATGGTAAGGTATCTGTACATATTCGATTGACCCTATAAATGTAAGGCTTCTTTTCAATAATTTACATTGTACAGCGTGGCCAGCTCAATCAATTCCTTGATATTCGTACTATCCGTCTTTTCAAAAATCCTGGTTTTCAGGGTAGAGATCGTATTCATCTTGACATTCAGCAGATCCGACACTTCCTTCGTGCCGATTCCTTTCAACAGATAATGCAACACTTCAAGTTCTCTGGGCGATAATGCGGTAAACGGGTTTTTCTTGTAAAACTTACCGACTTCATTCCCTAATTGAACATCATTATGTAAAAAATGCTCTAACATGGATAGGATTTCGTCCTCACCGGAACTTTTACTCAGGTAATTCTGAATACCATATTGCTTCAACGCCTCCCCATAAACTTCCGGAGGCTGCATTGAGAAGACCATAATGTTCAGATCCGGATATAATCTGCGTATGGCCGGAATCACTTCTAACGAACTTCCGTCAGACAAGATGATATCGACAATCAGATGAGTATAGGTTTCTTGCTTCAACGCCATCATCAACTCATTGCATGAACTGGTTTCAGCCACATCGGTATGCCCGAGATTCAACTGAAGATATAGCTTCAACCCCTTGCGTATCATGCTATGATCGTCAGATATCAGGATTTTATGGTTCATTCTATCGGGTACATTTTGTGTGCTATGACTTTCCTTGTTTTTATAGACTTCATCTGTAAGAAATACCCTGACATTGACGACCCCTTCGGGGTTCACTTACTTTCCGGTATCAAATCGACTATAATACATCCCAAATCTAGCATTTCATTTAAAAACTCTTTGTAGAACTTATTCTACGTTCCATTCAATAAGGCCATCCTAATTTTGCCGTACAATTTAAAGTTGTTTGTTCAATTGTTAAGTTTTTGTTCTGTGTGCTACTAGCACATATTGGCCTTCCGAAAGTGATGAATAAGTAGGCTGTATCAGTAAAAGCGGTTTTATCATGTCTGCCAGAAATGGAATCGTTGATAAAATGGTGAAGAGTTTAGGGGTTCTGATGGATAATAAGCTTAGTAAGCTTGCGATCCATCAGCCCCGACTTACTGGAATCCGGATGATGACTCATTCTTTTTCAATCAAATCTGCTGCTCACGAATCCTGTTTTTTTTCCTAAATCTCTTTTGCCATTCGTTCTATTGACACTCTGTATATCAGGGAGAACGTCTCATCTTGCATCCATTGATCAAGCAATGGTTTAAATGTTTCTGCCTGCTCTGTAAGCACGATCATTTTTTTATGGTTATCCAAATTATCAGGAGACGTTTTCTGAACCTTGATGACTTCGATATACTCGTTCATCCAGTGTTCATATTGTTCCATAAAGGCCTGTTGTTCAGGCGTCAGTTTCCTGATTTCATCCGAACCGGGACTTTGTGCCAGAACGCTGTGGCCTGTAATAGCCGCACCAGCTGTTAACCCGAGTGTTTGCAGGAATTTTCGACGTGAAGATGTTGTGTCAGACATGATGAATATTTTGTTAGAAGAAATTTTAAAAATAATAATTCGTTGAGTAAATAAGGGCATGAAGATAGTAAACTATTTGAATGTTTTGTGCCGATCATCAGGTTTTAGCCCTGAGTAAGATAAGGATATAATACCAAGGTCATATTCAGGGCAGACCAAACTAGGATGGATACATACAGAGGTAAATGCCGATGCTTGTGCTGTTTAGCACAAATGAAGCAGAGCGAAATTGGGTCTATTACAAAATTGCAATCGGTAATATAAAATAGAACGACCTTGATACATAGGTAAGCGGTAAAAACCAGCTGCCAAGCACTGATGCCTTTCTCTTGTTCCATGCTGCTTTTCTCCTGCGACCTGCTGCCATTTACCTTCTCCGTGCTGCTTTTCTCCTGCGACTTAAGCGATTTACCTTTTTACGGCTGCTCTTTACCTATACCGGTTGCTCTTTACCTTTTCCCTGCTGCGTTTATCCTGCGAGCTGCTGCAATTTACCTGCGTGCTGCTGCACCTTACCTTTTCCCTGCTGCGTTTATCCTGCGAGCTGCTGCACCTTACCTTTTCCCTGCTGCTTTTATCCTGCGTGCTGCTGCACCTTACCTTTTCCTTGCTGCGTTTATCCTGCGAGCTGCTGCAATTTACCTGCGCCCTGCTGCACCTTACCTTTTCCCTGCTGCGTTTATCCTGCGAGCTGCTGCAATTTACCTGCGCCCTGCTGCACCTTACCTTTTCCCTGCTGCTTTTATCCTGCGAGCTGCTACACTTTACCTGCGCCTTGCTGCGCTTGCTATCTTTGCCGCAAGCGAGAGTATAAAGCAGATTGTGTAAACAGCTTCGAATTACTAATCAGGAGCTAAGACCGAAGTGGAGCCTAGTGGAACGAGCAACAATTCTCTGAAATAATAAATGGGAATTGATGTCTATTCCGATGACAGCGTATTTTTCAGTCATTTCGTAGGAATTGGAGAATATATCACTCACCTTGCACACCCAATGACAGAAACCGCCCATCGCTACTTCATTATCCATAAGCCTTTTGATATGGTCTCGCAGTTTGTGAGCCCCGATGACGTAAATCTGTTGGGTGATCTGGATTTTGATTTCCCTGAAGGCACCCATGCGATTGGCCGGCTAGACAATCATTCCGAAGGGCTCCTTATCCTCACAACCAACAAAAAAGTAACCCGCTTGCTGTTTCAGGGACTGTTGCCACACAAACGTACCTACGTAGTGCAGGTGCTCAATGCCGTCAATGATGAATCGCTACAACAACTCAGGGAAGGAGTGAGCATCCGTATCAACGGTGGCGGCTATTGGGTTACCAGTCCCTGTGAAGTTGATATCATCAGCAAACCCGCTACCCTCTTTCCGGTAGCAAACGAACTGCTTGATTTCATTCCACATACATGGCTTCGCATCACGCTCACCGAAGGAAAGTTTCATCAGGTTCGCAAAATGGTACAGGCTCTCAGACATAAATGTCGTCGGCTCATCAGGGTTTCGATCGAGGAATTATGCCTTGATGACCTTGGACCAGGCAAGGTGAAAGAAATCGATGAGCGGTTGTTCTTCGAACTACTTCGCATTGAAGACTGGGAATAAGGCATGCAAATCCACAAACGGCTCCACAAACACCCTCAGTGCAGAAAATATGATTTAAGAGGCGGACATCCTTTATTAAGAAAATAGTATTACCTTTGCGCAGTCACAAAAAGCATGAAAAAAGTGAATGGTCTGAACCTGGGGATGCTTTTGTGCATAAAACAATGATCTTTATGACAAGCAAGTTTCGCCAGCCCGAACACACATTCCACATTCCTGTAATGGGCATCGCCTTTACCATCGATTCCCCCGTCAAGGTAGCCAGGTTCGGTATCTCTTCAGTGATTTCCATAGTCGAAGACCGACTGATTGAAATGATGAGACAACATTATTATCCTTCTATTCATCAGCTTTACGAACCTATCCCGACCAGCGAACCAGATTACAGGGCCAAACGAATCACCGACTATTTGAATCTTGTGAATACCATCGTGCAACAACAAATGCAGAAACTTCGATCAGAAGCCTTTGAACGTGGCTCTGAAATTGCCAAGTATTTCGAGATGCTTCCAGAGGACAGCCGTCTGAAAAAGATTTACAAGAGCATGATGCAGACAGATGATGTGGTTGAAAAAAGGAAACATGAAATGTATCTGAAATCTCATCTGAGAGCTGGCAGTATCGATGTCAATATCATGACCAAGGTTGACCGCAATCATGTCGACAAAAATGGCAACGCCATTCCCGATGCCTCGGATGCCGTATCAGCCCTTCGAGGTTATGCACTCAGCGAACTCGAGAATTCTTCTGTTGTGTTTTCTGCCGGAATGAATCCTCGTTTATATAATTATCTCGAGTCATTAAATGCGTTCGATCCGGATGAAAATTTCCGGTTCAGCAAAAAAGTTATTGTAAAAGTAAGCGATTATCGTTCAGCACTCATACAGGGAAAATACCTGGCCAAGAAAGGAATATGGGTAAGTGAATTCAGGATAGAATCGGGGCTCAATTGTGGCGGACATGCCTTTGCAACAGATGGTTACCTGCTTGGTCCCATACTGGAAGAATTCAAAAATAAACAACAGGAATTATGCGATACCATCTTCGACATCTATAAGAATGCGATTAATAAGAAACTTGATGTCGATTTTAGTGTTGCGCCCGAACTCAGAATCACCGTTCAGGGAGGCATCGGTACACATGAAGAAGATCAGTTTCTAAAAGATAAATACAATGTGGCCGGCACAGGTTGGGGCACTCCTTTCCTTTTGGTGCCCGAAGCCACTACTGTTGACGCGCACACGCTTGATTTATTGAGTGCTGCCGGAGAAAATGACATTGAACTCAGCCATAACTCCCCATTAGGTGTTCGCTTTCATTATCTCAAAGGCACAACGGCTGATTTCGAAAAACAACAACGTATCGCCAATGGGAAAGCGGGTAGTCCATGTACAGAAAAGCACCTGGCCCTGAATACCGAATTTACTGAGGAACCTATCTGTACAGCCTCACAACGTTATCAGAAGTTGAAAATAGCGCAACTTAAGAGCATGAATCTGACTGAAATTGAATTCAACAAACAGGTAAAGGATTTGCAGGCCAAGGAATGTCTGTGTATCGGTCTAAGCAATGCCGCCGCCCTGATGTATGATGAAACCTTTGTGAACAAATTCAACTCGGTGAATATCTGTCCGGGACCCAATATTGTCAACTTCTCGGAAATCGTTTCTTTACAAACAATGACCGATCATATTTATGGCCGTACGAATATCATGAATAATCCCAATCGCCCGAATCTATTTATGGCTGAGATTATTCTCTATATCAACTACCTGAAAGAACTATTGATGAATGAAACTGATTCCAGTCTCGATACCAAGCGCTCAGCCTACTATCAGACCTACATTAATAATTTATCTGAAGGAATTGCGTATTACCATGAGTTGAATGAGAACGACATGCATAGCGATAACAGATTTCAGATGGCATTACAACAGTCAGAGAAACAACTGGCTCAGATTCAACAGGAGTTTTTTCCTGAGACCGCTACCATACTTCAACTTGCATAAATTGTTTATCAGATTCCATAAGGATTGATCCGAAGCGATCAGCGTTTCTTATTTTTGATGAAGACTCCCCCATCATTCATCTCATCGGCAAGTTGCTGAATCGTTTTTTCGACAAACATCTTCATCATCTCTTGCTTGATTGGCTTGTATTGAAAATGCATAGGGCATGGATTGACTTCTGAACATTTCTTCAGACCCAAAACGCATTTATCCAGCATTTCATCTTCACCCATTACCTTTAGTACTACCCTCAAAGAAAGTTTACGTTCCTTATCGGTTTGATAAAAACCTCCGTTCGGACCACGAACAGATCGTACGACCTTATTATCCTTAGTAAGCGATTGCATTATTTTTGCAGTGAAAGATTTAGGAGAATCAATAGCCTTGGCAATCTCTTCGATACCAAGTTTCTTCTCCTCTGAACTTTTTTGGGCTATATAAATAGTGGCCCTGAGTGCGTATTCTGTTGCTTTAGAAAACATGTTGCTGATTTAAAAAAGTAAATTACATTTTTTTATTTAAAAAGTACTAACCGGACTAAAAGTACACTCTTTTTTATTCTGAAAGTTCCCTATTTATATTTCTGCCTCACTTGACACCGTAGTATTAGACATCATGCTGAAATAACATTCAAACTGACGCTTTATTAGCGGATAAATAATAATTAATAAGGCTGATGCCAATATAAATCCAGAAATAAAAAGGATATAAAACAAAGGGCGAATCTGAAGCATCATACTGCTAAACGGAATACGATTCGCACTCATCAGCCATCTGGCTTTTTCAACACCAGCCAGTATCAGGCTTATCCAAAAAACAAAAAGAGATAAATTAGTAATCCAGAATGCCCTACTGAAATATTTCGTGTAAGGTACGGCACCGAGACAATTTACATGAAGGATATCGAAGGCAAAGGCCAACAGAAGAAAACTGTTGATACCGATGGTTGCCCCCATAGTATGTGCAACGGTAACATGAGTTCCATGCGTATACACATTTACACCTGGTATGGACATCATGATGGCCAATAGAAGTGTTAGAAAAACCCACCAATCGGCTGCTACCAGAAACCTGAATGCGATGTAATGGAAATGTTTCTTGGCTTCACTGAGCGATGATTTCCATTTCCAAAGTATACGGCCCAAAATGACCAATTCGGTCATACTGACTGTGTAACTGATGTATTGTATGAAATGATGAGAAGGTAAGGTATAAATATGATGCCCCCAGTTAAACATGAGGTTAAACAAGCCGGTGAAATATAAAGCGAAAGCGATGTTTGAATGGCCGTACTTATTATCGCCGCTGATTTTCTCCATCAAAAAGATACTGCATCCGTAAATCAGCATATTCCAGGCCCCTACCATGGAACCATAGGACTTCCATTGGATGGTCATATCGTTCACTATATTATTTCTAAAGTACGGAAATACCCACAAATACGATTCTAGAAATGTGAACAGAAAAAACACCACCCCGGTTAGCCACATCCAGACATAGACGGGCTGATTGCGAAAGGTTGCCACGGACTTGATGAAATTAAAGATAAACAATATCCAGCCGATGATTATAGGAAGAGCCAGTAAAGGCGGAAATTCCCAGTACTCCCGTCCTCCGAATACCCCTATACAATATGAAATGAGAATCAGTATTGTCGTGATTGAAAAAAGAAACCATTGTATCTTCATCAGTAACCTAGAATAAACAGCTCGGCCTGTATGTTGCTGAACATAATTCGTCACTGAACCGATGGCAGCAAAAATAATCCAAAAGACCACTGATGATACATGCAGTGGACGAATCTTCTCAAAAGAAAGATGCGTTTTCAGGAAGCCGGGTATAAGATATTGAAGCATTCCGGTCAATCCGAAAATCAAACCTGCGGAAAGTAATAACAGTCCGCTCAGAATAAATAATCTGGAAGATACAGGTTGCTTATTGTTCAATAGTTCCATTCGGGTAGATTGTAAAGGTTCTTGGATCTGCGCTACCTGTCCGGTCAACATCTTTTAAGAATGCGACCAGGTCATTCATCTCTTTTTCACTCATATGAAAGACAGGCATTGTTGATGTACCACTGATTAAAAATGCGTTGATGACGTCTTTCCCTTTTAGGGAATATTCATTCGTAAGATCGGGCCCCAGATAGCCGCCAAGACCATAAATCTGGTGACAGGCATTACAATTGTAATGTTGCCAGACCATCTTGCCGTCACAGGCTTCCTGGTCTTTTATATAGCCCTTAAACGGCATTGAAAAATATAAATAAAATGAGTAAAATAAAAAAGAGACTGAAAGAAAAACAGCAATCACCACCTTTTGTCTGTCTGTAGCCATACGTAGATCTTATTTGATCATTTAAAAGACAAAGTTATCTTTATTAACTATATTTGCCTAATTATATCGAAGATAAATACTCTGTCAAGTGTTAACAAATTCACTGGTTTTGAAGGACTGAATGACATCACGGAATTTCCTCCAACCCACTTTCAATTCTCACAACGCAAAGTAGTTAAATTATCCGTTGATTCATACAACAAATTATAAATAATCATGAACGAAGCCATTATCATGTTTTTATCGCAACAGACTTCCGCTACTATATGTTGCTCAGATGATGAAGGAAAACCGTACTGTTTCAATTGCTTCTATGCGTTCAACAGCGAAGACGGATTACTCTATTTCAAATCATCGGCCGAAACACGACACGGAAAACTATTGAAAAGAAACCGCCAGGTTGCGGGAACTGTCTTACCTGACAAGATAAACAAACTGGTCGTGAAAGGACTTCAGCTAGAAGGCGTGATTCTTGATGAAGATCATCCAATGGCTAAGAAAGCAGCTGCGATTTACCATCAGAAACATCCGATGGCCCTTGCCATGCCAGGTGAAGTATGGACCTTGCAATTCAATGCGATGAAAATGACTGACAGCACCCTTGGATTTGGGAAAAAACTGCTTTGGAGCCGCGATGAAATGGTTTCCGCATAATGATTCGCATCGCTCTTTAGATCGTATTACAAGTTTACTTCTCAAGAAACGAATCAACAACTAATACCAAAAGGTAAAAGCCGGAAATAGAGATTGCTCTCAGTTTCCGGCTTACTTTAGTATGTGGGTATTTATGATAATTTCTCGAACTTGGCTTGGAAGAATCTCAGATACTTAGGCTCATACACCATCTTCAGCCCTTTGACCTTGTTACGTTTTTCATACACTCTACCGGCCGACTCTGCAATCACATCCATATGGGCCTGCGTGTAAACTCGACGTGGAATTGTAAAACGAACCAGCTCAAGTTTCGGATAATAATTTTCACCATTAGCCTTTCTACCTGCTGAAACAATACCGCGCTCCATGGTTCTGACGCCTGAGTCAAGATAGATTTCAGATGCCAGTGTCTGAGCCGGAAAGTTGTCTTGAGGAATATGAGGCAGGAACTTTTTTGCATCTACAAAGATTCCATGGCCACCGATTGGTTTTACGATAGGCACTCCATAGTCAATCATGCGTTCACCCAAGTATATCACCTGACCCACACGGGCTTTGATGTGATCGTCGTTGACACTTTCTCCGATACCGATTGCCATGGCTTCCATATCACGACCGGCCAAACCACCATAGGTATGTAATCCTTCATATACGACTACCATATTCCTTGCTTCTTCAAACACATCCCATTCATTGACAGCAAGGAAACCGCCGATATTCACTAACGCATCCTTCTTGGCACTCATGGTGGCGCCATCGGTATATGAATTAATCTCTAACACAATCTGCTTGATGGATTTATGTTCGTATCCTTTCTCACGTTGCTGGATAAAATAGGCATTTTCTGCCACACGGGTCATATCATGAATAATACGTATGCCATGTTTCTTGGTCAGGGCCCTCAACTCTTTCAGGTTTTTCATACTGATAGGCTGACCGCCGGCCATATTGACACTGGTAGCGATACTGACATAAGGAATTTTCTTAGCACCGTATTTATTGATAAGTTTTTCCAGCTTGTTCAGATCCACATTTCCTTTAAAAGGAAATTCGCTTTCAGAATCATGGGCTTCATCGATGATGATATCTTCAAATTTACCTCCAGCCAATTCCTGATGTAATCGTGTGGTGGTGAAATACATATTACCCGGAATGATATCTCCTTTCTTAATCAGTATTTTTGAAAGGATATTTTCTGCTCCCCTTCCCTGATGGGTTGGTATCAGATACTTATATCCATAGATGGTTCTGACCACTTCTTCCAAATGATAATAATTCCGGCTTCCGGCATAAGCCTCATCACCAGTCATCATTCCAGCCCATTGCTGGTCACTCATTGCGGACGTTCCACTATCCGTCAGCAAATCGATATAAACGTCTTCCGAGCGCAAAAGAAAGGTATTATAACCTGCTTCGGCCAGTGCTTTTTTGCGGTGTGCCGGCGTTGTCATTTTGAGCAGCTCAACCATTTTCATCTTATACGGTTCTGCCCAGCTTCGTTTGATATTGTTGTTCATTTTATTGAATTTTATAATTAATTAATAGGTGTCAATTTTGCAGTAAAGTGTCGTAACAATGGAGCTTCTTCTGTAATCTTCAATCCGCCGATTTCATGACGTCTATTAAACACTTCAATGATAACTTCTGAAACATAATCGATATGGCTTTGAGTATACACTCTTCTTGGAATGGCTAAGCGGACAAGCTCCATCTGCGCCGGAATCAATACACCGTTTGCATCATATTTTCCAAACATCAGTGAGCCAATTTCCACACTTCTGATACCACCTTGTTCGTAAAAGGCACCCACCAAAGCCTGCCCAGGATATTGATCCACAGGAATATGTGATAAGAATGCTTTTGCATCTACATAAACAGCATGTCCACCTGCAGGCTGCATCACCGGCACACCGGCCTCTATCAACTTATTTGTAAGGTATTCGATACTACGGATACGATACTGCAGATAAGGTTCTTCCGTCACTTCTTTCAGACCGATGGCTATAGCTTCCAGATCACGACCTGCCAAACCACCATAGGTAGGAAAGCCTTCAGTGATGACTAATAAATTCCTGCATTGCATCGCCAACTTCTCATCATGCATCGCCAAGAAACCCCCGATATTGGCAAAGGCATCTTTCTTCGCACTCATGGTACAACCATCAGCATAAGAAAATAATTCCTGCGCAATTTCAGAAACGGGTTTGTCGGCATATCCTTCTTCACGCAACTTGACGAAATACGAATTCTCCGCAAATCGACAGGCATCGATAAATAATGGAATCTGATGTTCGGTACAGATAGCCCGCACATCCTTTACATTTTGCATGCTCACCGGTTGACCGCCGCCAGAGTTATTGGTCACGGTTATAATAACCAAAGGGATATTGGCTGCTCCTTTTTCAGCGATGAATTTTTTCAGGGCTTCGGTATCCAGATTGCCTTTGAACGGCGCTGGCACTGATGGTCGTTTACCCTCTGCACATAACAGGTCAACGCCTTCCGCACCAGAAAACTCAATATTGGCTCTGGTGGTATCGAACAAGGTATTGCTCACAAAATATTTTCCTTTGCCGCCCATAATACTGAATAGTATTTTCTCTGCAGCCCGACCCTGATGGGTAGGAATGACGATAGGCATACCCGTAATATCACGGACCACTTTTTCGAATCGAAAAAAGCTCGGACTACCCGCATATGACTCATCACCTTGCATGATGCCAGCCCATTGATTAGAGCTCATGGCACTGGTTCCACTGTCGGTCAGCAGATCGATCAGCACATCATCAGAGTGAATCAGAAATGGGTTATAAAAAGCATTTTTTAAAATGATTTTTCGTTCTTCGGGGGTGTTGAAATAGATAGGTTCAACTGATTTTATCTTGAAGGGTTCTATGATTGTTTTCATTGAATATATTTTTGCCGTGTACGGCATTTGATTAATGGATTAAAAAAATGGAAGTTTGTCTGATGGGAAGATTCCGAAAGGAATACGCCTAAGTCGGCTTCTTGATAATGTTTTTCCAGATAGACATGGTGCAAAGGTCTAGAATGAATTACAATCCTTCTATGACAAAAGTCATATTTGTCTTTTTTATGAAAAAAAGGCAGGAAAGCCCCTATTGCCTGAACAAGTTCCTGAATAATTCCCCATACAGTCCGGCTTTTTCCTTAACATGAATCCTCCTGTTAGCCGTCTATCTATAAAATCTATACAGTAAGTCGGAGTGATGGCATTACTTTTGTCAACAAATTGAATTGCATGAAAATAGGAATCGTATGTTACCCGACTTTTGGAGGAAGCGGCGTGTTGGCAACTGAACTTGGAAAGGCATTGGCCGACAAGGGACATATCATTCATTTTATCAGTTATCAGCAACCGGTCAGACTCGATGCCTTCCATCCCAATATCTTTTATCATGAAGTGAGTGTACCGACTTATCCATTGTTTGATTTTCCGCCCTATGAGTCAGCTCTTTCTTCAACCCTGGTAGACGTGATCACCAATGAAGGACTGGAACTCTTACATGTACACTACGCTATTCCGCATGCATCTTCCGCCTATTTAGCCAATCAGATCTTACGTAAAAAAGGAAAGAATATCCCCTATATCACGACGTTACACGGAACGGATATCACACTCGTCGGAAAAGACAAGATGTATGAATCGGTTGTCACATTCTCAATCAATGAATCAGATGCCATCACGGCCGTTTCTGAAAACCTCAAACAGGAAACTTTGAGCTCCTTCGATATCGAAAAGGAAATTCATGTCATCACCAACTTCGTCGATATCAAACGTTTTTCGCAAAGCAATAAGGATCATTTCAGAAAGATGCTGGCACCCAACGGGGAAAAAATACTGGCGCACGTTTCTAATTTCAGAAAGGTTAAACGGGTGGAAGATGTGATTTATACCTTTGAAAAGGTCCGAAGTAAAATTCCGTGTAAACTACTCATGATAGGCGACGGACCTGAACGTCAGACCATGGAACAGCTTTGTCGTGAATTGGGTACATGTGATGATATCCGTTTCTTGGGAAAACAGGATAAACTGGAAGAGATTCTTTCGATCACTGATCTGTTCATGTTGCCAAGTGCCTACGAAAGTTTTGGTCTGGCTGCTCTCGAAGCCATGGCTTGCCGGGTACCAGTCATTTCAAGCAATGCAGGCGGTATTCCTGAAATCAACATACACGGAGTGACAGGTTATCTCACTGATGTAGGTGATATCGAATCCATGGCGAAATACAGTTTGGAACTGCTCACAGATGAAACAAAGCTTGAACAATTCAAAGAGAATGCATTGAATCAGGCACAAAAGTTCCATATCAATCAGATTATCCCCTTGTACGAAGCGCTCTACGAGCAGGTTTTAGCGAACGCATAAAGGCTATACACAGGTTATAAACTATTTATGTATTGAGTAGTAAATAGTTTCAAAACAGTCCCTCTTTTCGGATGAAGCCTCTATATTTGCGCTTTCTTTTTACTAATGAATACACCCAAAGGAAAGTTGATCCCGGTTGGCGGCGCCGAAGACAAAGGCACCGATCTTGAACAAGGCTTTATTCAGCGAAATAATCTTAACTTTTTCGAAGCAGGCATCTTAAGCCGCATCGTCGACGAAACGAAATATCATCAGGACAGCAAAATTGAAGTAATCACTACTGCATCAACCATTCCGGTTGAAGTAGGTGAAAATTATCTGGAGGCGTTTGCCAAACTTTCCTGCACGAATGTGAATGTGATGAATATCCGCAACCGTGAAGACACGCATAAGCCTGAATATATCGAACGAATCAAGGATGCCGATGCGGTGATGTTCAGTGGAGGCAACCAGATGCGTCTGACCGCTACATTTGGCGGAACCGAAATCTACCGAATACTTCAGGACCGATACAAACATGAAGAAGGTTTTCTGATTGCAGGTACGAGTGCTGGTGCTATGGCAATGAGCAATACCATGATTTATGAAGGTAATGCTGCCAATGCCCATCTAAAAGGCGCTGTGAAGGTAACTACAGGACTCGCCTTTATGGGTGATGTGATCTTCGATTCCCATTTCGATAAACGTGGCCGGTTCGGTCGTCTGGCACAAGCTGTTGCCACTAACCCTGCCTGTATTGGCATCGGGCTTGGAGAAGATACTGGCTTG
Organism: uncultured Bacteroidota bacterium; assembly: GCA_903875055.1. Taxonomy (GTDB): domain Bacteria; phylum Bacteroidota; class Bacteroidia; order Chitinophagales; family Chitinophagaceae; genus OLB11. Next base: position 5,302 of record CAIQUX010000146.1, on the reverse strand, counting down.
CTGATTACTGAAGGTAATAAGATGGAAGCTATTGGCTCAGGTATGATCATCATCATCGACGGTCATAATATCGGGTACAGCAATATCGCCGATATCGCCGACAACAATCCGATCTCGGTTGAAAATCTTACGGTGCATTTTTTAGCGAAAGGAAATAAATACATGCTGGACACAAGAAAATACATAGGCATAGAAAATGAAGAATATGCAAAAACAGAAGTAGAATAATGACCATCTATCTAATCCCTTTCATCTCTGCCTTTATCGGTTGGTTTACCAACTGGATCGCCATCAAGATGCTCTTTCATCCCAAGGAAGAAAAAAATATCCTCGGACTTAAAATACAAGGGATTTTTCCAAAAAGACAACAACAATTCGCCGAAAAGCTTGGCATCCTTGTTTCGAAGGAGCTGATATCATTCAGCGATATCGCCAACAAGATCAACAACCCTGAAACGATTGCCAAGGCCATTCCGTTTATCGAGGAGCATATCGATCAGTTTATCAAAGTGAAACTCAAAGAAGAGATTCCTCTGCTCTCTATGTTCATCACCGACAATACCATGGGCAGTATCAAACGTGGCATGGTGAGTGAAATCGAATCGTTGTTTCCGGCATTGATCACCAAGATGACATCGGGTCTGCAACAGGACCTTGATATTGAAAAAATAGTGGTCGATAAAGTCAAAGGTTTCAGCAGCGACAAACTGGAAGAAATATTGAACGCCATTATGAGCAAGGAATTCCGCTTTGTGGAAATTATCGGCGCCTTCCTCGGTTTTATCATAGGATTGATTCAAGTACTATTAACAATGTAAGACATGAGATGTGAGATTAGAGAAATGAGATTAGAGAAATACACTCAAACCACCTATGCCTTACCCCTTATGCCTTCTTACTTACGCCTAATGCCTCACGCCTAAATTCTTAACCCTAATAAAGAGACTATGCTAGCAGAACGACTTTCGAAAATAGATGAACCTCAAACGATACGCATGGCGAAGCTTAGCAGGGAGTTGAGGGCACAAGGGCATGATATCATCGACCTTAGTCTGGGAGAACCCGATTTCAAAACACCTCAGCATATCATCGATGCGGCCAAGCAAGCCATGGATGACGGCTTTACCAAATATCCGCCGGTGGCAGGTTTCCCTGAATTACGTCAGGCGATTGTCGAAAAATTCAAACGTGAAAACGCACTCGACTATGCACCCGATCAGGTGATGGTATGTACCGGTGCCAAACAATGCATTGCCAATGCTGTTTTAAGTGTGGTGAATGAAGATGATGAAGTGATTATTCCTTCTCCGTTTTGGGTTACCTATGCCGATATCGTGAAACTGGCTGATGGGAAAGTCATACAGGTTCATGGCAGTTTCGAAAACGATTTCAAAATCACTCCTGCCCAACTTGAAGCCGCCATCACTCCCAGTACCAAATGCTTCATCTTCTCCTCACCTTGCAATCCAACAGGTTCTATTTATTCGAAAGAAGAACTCGGTGCTTTGGCAACAGTTTTTGCCAAACACCCTTCGATCTATATCATCTCTGATGAGATTTATGAACATATTAATTTCAGTGGAAAACATGAAAGCATCGCACAATTCCCTGAACTGAAAGACCGCGTGATTGTCATCAATGGGTTGTCTAAAGGGTATGCCATGACGGGTTGGAGGCTTGGCTTTATGGCCGGTCCGAAAGACGTGGTGCAAGCGTCAGAGAAGATTCAAAGTCAGTTTACATCAGGTCCGAACTCAATTACCCAAAAAGCGGCTGTGGTGGCGCTCAACGGCACCTTACAACCCACTCTAGACATGCAAGCCGCATTCAAAGAACGTCGCGATTATCTGGTGGCCGCCTTACTTGACATCAAAGGCTTGAAAGTCAATAATCCGCCGGGAGCCTTTTATGTGTTTCCGGATGTGAGTTCGTTTTTTGGCAAAAAGGATATCCATAATGCCGAAGACTTGTGCATGTATCTGTTGCATACCGCCCAGGTCAGTTGCGTCACAGGCGATGCATTCGGTGATCCTCATTGCATACGAATCTCATACGCCACTTCCATCGATAAGATCAAGGAAGCGGTTCGAAGAATCAAAGAAGCATTAGAAGCACTAGGTTAATCGAGCCTATATCATATTCCATTCATACAAATAGAAAAGCCGCTTTCTCGATCGAAAAAGCGGCTTTCTTTATTTTAATAGCTTACTTATAAACTTAAGGTTGCCAATACATCATTCATATTGCGTACTGCATCAGCCGATTTATTGAAGGCAGCTTGTTCGTCAGCAGTCAGTTTGTAATCCACGATTTTCTCCCAACCGTTACGACCAACGACTACCGGTACACCCAGACAGATATCTGATTGACCGTATTCGCCTTCGAGAGCCACACAACAAGGAATCATTCGCTTCTCGTCGCGTACGATGCTTTCAACCAACATGGCTCCAGCTGCACCCGGCGCATACCAGGCACTGGTACCTAATAAATTGGTAAGCGTAGCTCCACCTACCATGGTATCGGCTGCCACTTTTTTCAGTGCTTCTTCATCCAGGAAATTAGACACAGGCAGACCCATATAGGTAGCTAAGCGTGTCAAAGGAATCATGGTCGTATCGCCATGACCGCCGATAACGGCAGCTTGTAAATCGTTTGGAGAGCAATTCAGGGCCTTGCTGAGGTTATAACGGAAACGTGCACTGTCGAGAATTCCGCCCATACCAATGATACGGTTTTTAGGAAGGCCGGTACTCTTAAGGGCGAGATAGGTCATGGTATCCATCGGATTAGAAATCACGATGATGATAGCGTTCGGTGAATGTTGCAGGATATTCTGAGCCACTGTTTTCACGATACCGGCATTGATACCGATCAGTTCCTCACGGGTCATACCCGGTTTACGTGGAATACCAGAGGTGATGACTGCCACATCGGTATTGGCGGTTTTGGTATAATCGTTGGTGCTTCCGGTGATTTTGGTATCGAAACCTTCGAGTTGAGCGGTTTGCATCAGGTCCATAGCCTTTCCTTCGGCAACGCCTTCTTTAATGTCTACAATGACTAATTCGTCACAAAGTTGTTTACGGGCGATATTATCTGCACAAGTTGCGCCTACTGCACCTGCACCTACGACTGTTACTTTCATAAAAATATGTTTTGAGGGTTTAAAAAGTGGGGCAAAGGTAAAGCAGGCAAATGATATTTCTGAATAATTCATGGCATATCATTCCAGTGCAATAAAATGTTGGTGAATTCGAATAATGGAGGCCTCTCCTTGTCCGATGTAAGCCACGCAATCTTTATTTTGCAACTCGCAATCTCTGTTTGAGTGAACTCCACGCATATTCATGTTGACACAAGGTACCACTTACATGCATCCTAATGATTTAGCCGTAACTCAATCTGAACAGTGGTAATACGGCCCCATATGTGTTGCCCCCACCCTGTTTTGTGTTAACTCCCAACATGTTTGCGGCTACACAACTTGAACGGGGTTCACGCAACCCTTCATTGCCTTGCCGACATGCTTCATTGCCTTGACTCCGAGATAGCATGTGATGCGTTATAATGATTTCACGGCAACACAATCTGACCGGCAGACAAGACAAATCCTTTTTGCCTTGCCGACATCCGGTTTTGCGCCGCCGCGTTCTATGTTTGTCCTGTCTTCCGATTTTTTTGAGGCTAGGCAGTCTCGTGAGGTTTACTTACAAAGTCATTTTGCATACACGCAATATGAGATTGCATTGCCTCCCGATGATTTTGCATGCACGCAATATGAGTTGGGAAGTTTGCAAAACCATATTGCGTTGCTTCCCGATGATTTTGCATCATTACAATTTCATCGGGAGAACAGAATTTTCGAATAGATATCATAATGGAAAATATCCCAACATAGCCCTTTTACCTAACGCCTAATTGCTTATGCCAAAATGCTTATGTCTTACCCCTTGCTACTTACGCCTTCCCATACCTCTTTCGCAAACTTCTCTAATCCGGGGTCACGTGCACCCATCAAAAGAAGCACGGTATTTTGTGTGAGTGCGGGAATGAGTTGTTTGAATAATTCGCTACGGTCTTCCACAAAAAAGGCATGAATACCATTTGCTTTCAGATCGTTGATAATGTCAGCCGCCGAAATATCTTTCACGGCGGTACCACCGGCATAATAAATTTCACTCATCCAAATCTCATCCTGCGGTCTGAGGGTCGCTGTAATCTCGGCCACCAGTTCCTTACGGATAAATCGTGTGGGACCATAACCATGAGGCTGAAACCAGGCTACCAGCTTTTGCGCCACAGGTTGACAAGCTTTGATAGAAGCCGCAATCTTGGCCGGATTATGCGCATAATCATCGATGACGCTTATTCCGTTTCTTTCGCCCAGCAACTGATGACGGCGATAAATACCGCCATAGGTTTTCAAGGCATCGGCGCAAGCTTGCAGACCCACACCCAACAAATCGGCTACGGCCATACACGCCAGGGCATTTTCCATATTATGTCGCCCGATGGTGGGGATGCTTACATGCGCATCCTGCACATCAAAACTGATTTCAAATCCTTGTTGCGAAAAATTGTGTCCTTCAAAACGAGTGCCTTCACCAAAATCATGCGATCTATTGAGCGAATAATTTCTGGCCAGAGGATGCGCATAATTGACCACAAATTTTTCAAGGGTATTTGTCTGAAAGGTCTTAAAAATGACAGCCAGTTCGTCGAGTTCCTTATGATCCTTATCGATACTTAAGAGCAATCCTATTTCGGGTTTATATTTCACCAGCGTACCATCGCTTTCATCGGCTTCGATTAGCAGCCAGTCGCTTTGTCCGCAATAGGCATTCCCGATCTTGCCTTCTTGTTGCAAGCTCACCAGACCGGCGCCGGTAATTAGTGAAGGACTGATTTTATTTTCATATAAGATATGAAACAGCATGGCGGTAGTAGTTGATTTACCGGATGTACCAGCAATGGCAATAGTGCGTTTGCTTGCGCAAATCTCGGCCAGCAATTCCGCTCTCACCACGATGGGAATATTCAATGCCTTGGCCTTGATGATCTCAAGGTTTGTATCTTCAATAGCCGTAGAGATGATGACCGCTTCGGTATGTTGGTCGATACCGCTTCCATCCTGCAGATAGCATTGGATCTGTTCATGCTCAAGCTGCGTTTTGATATAATCGTTCTCAGGTTGCGTAAAAAGGCGGTCACTGCCTTTCACTCTTTTGCCGTTTCCGGCGAGATATTGGGCTATCGCACTCATACCGGCACCACCGACACCGATAAAGAAAAAATTAGTCTT
>CAIQUX010000145.1 GCA_903875055.1 uncultured Bacteroidota bacterium | reverse complement strand
CTTTCAGCAATGCGCTCAAAAGTTCAATATAATGGTTGATTTGTTTGTACTTGTCCTGTGCGTTTTTTAATACCAATCCATCTGCACTTGTAATATTCAGGTCATGGAGATAGGCGCTTGCATTGGCTTCAAGATGCCGCTTCTTATTGCGGTCGTGTGTGGCGTCCGGTAAAGACGCATGGCTTGCTTTCAATCTGCGTGTCCTCCATTCCTGCTCAGTCAGCTGTTCGAGTTGTACATCAAAGGAAAGAGTGAAAAGGTTAGCGCCCCTGAAACCACTGTTCAGGTAATCGAGCAATGTCAACCTTCCTTCCTGATAGCTATAGTTCTTTACGATATCACGGGTCTTGAAACGGAACGTAAAGCTTAGTTTATCCTGTTCCTTAATGATCACTTTTTTGACGTAAATATTTTTCAACTCAGGTTCGTTACCCTTGTAATTGGCCAAGGTGAGTTTTACAAAAGTCTGGTCGAGGAGACTTTGGTCGATCGAAGCGATAAAGGCAGTAAGTTGTGCAGGATGTGGCATGTGAAGGGGTGAAATTACGACGTCGTTTCCGGAAATGCATGGAAGTGACAAGCATAGATAAAAAATATTTTTCAGGGCTATAGTACAATTTCGCGATTTCAATTACTTTTACCGCATGCACTCCTTTCAAGAATTACACGCCAAATTTGAGACGTTCTTTGCCGAACATCGATTCCCTGAATTTCCAGCAACTCTTTATCAGCCTTGCTCTTATCTGTTGAATATGGGCGGAAAACGGATACGGCCTGTGCTTTGTCTCATGAGTCATGAACTGTTTGAAGAAATCGACGGTAATGCGATGAACACTGCTATGGCACTAGAGCTTTTTCACAACTTCACACTCATGCACGACGATATCATGGATAATTCGCCTTTGCGAAGAGGAAAGACAACCGTGCATGAGAAATACGGCACTGCCACTGCTATCCTTTCGGGTGATGTGATGAATATATTCGCATACGAACATCTCAACAAGATCAATTCCCAACACATTCATTCGGTCATCCAGTTGTTTAACAAGACCGCCATTCAAATTTGCGAGGGACAACAACTCGACATGGATTATGAGAAACAACAGTTTGTTACAATGGATCAATATCTGCAGATGATCACCTTAAAAACATCTGTGTTGTTGGGCGCCTCGATGAAGTTAGGTGCCATGCTGGGAGGTGCCACAGATGGGTGTTCAAGAATACTCTATGACTTTGGCAAATCGCTTGGTCTGGCGTTCCAGTTGATGGACGATTTTCTTGATGTCTATGGCGATTCATCGAAAACAGGAAAGCAGATCGGTGGCGATATCCTTTCCAATAAAAAAACATTTCTCTCTACTAAAGCTTATGAGCTGGCAGACACGAGTGAACGTGAAGAGTTCATTTCACTTTTGTCAACATCTGAAATGGACAAAGTGAAGGATGCGGTTTCCTTCTATGAAAGAAAGAAAATACGGGAAATTACATTGGAGGAAATCAATCATTATTCCGATCGTGCGTTTGAATTATTAGAGAAAGCACCTATCCTTTCGAAACGAAAAATACACCTGAAAGAATTGGCTGAAAGTTTATTGAATAGGGAATATTGATGCCTTTCAAACTTGTTTTTTTATCGTATGAAGGAATATCAGTTTTCTTACTTTCTTATGTCCACACTATATGGGAAGACGGATAATTCGGATGTTGTAATGATATCAAGCCACGTATTCAGATCAATGACATGAAAATAGCCGATTCGTCCCGCGCACTCTGACGCATGATGCGGAGAAGGACCTGTAGGATTGGCGTTGGTGCTTGCCACATAGAGCATGTCACGGCTGTCGTCAACAGCGATGCCATGAGGCTGATAAAATTTTTCGTAGAACGTTTTGATCACGGTGAGTGTATTGAGATCAACGACCTTGACTGAACCTTTAAAGAAAGGAAAGATAGGATTTGTATCTTCCTGACAAGTGACATATAACTGATTCCGTTTTTTTGACAGGGTCATGTCCAAAGGAAAGTTTCCCATCGGAATCGATTTTAATACAGTATCCGTCCCTGCATCTACAACCAGTAATTCATTGCTTGCCTGGCAGGTGACAAAGTAGGTTTTAAAATCAGGGCTCAAGACTATCTCATGTGGATCAAGGATACCTGGATTCAAGGTAGCAGCTACGCCTTTTTGTAAGGAAATATTATCGACCTGAGGTACAGAACGGATCAGCCGATAAATCATATTGCCATATTGCGATGTGACATACAATGTATCATTCGTCCGAGTCACTGCAATTCCATGTGGATTGCTGAATAATCCTGATGCATATGTTTTGGTCAGTGTCATGGCACTGAGATTGATTTCTGCCAGACGTCCGTTATTCGCCAGATCCGAAACGAAGGCTGTCTTTTGATCGTTGCTCAGTGTAATGACACTCCATTTGCCTATGGATATATTTACTTCTCTGATCAAACTGTCAGTGGTTGCATCAAACTTCTGAAAGTATGAGCCGTTTGAAAAGCAGACATACCAGTAATTCCCATCAGCCGATACTTTGATATCATGCGGTGATTCAATGAGTGCCGGGTCATGTCCAACATGCACATAACGCATCACCATGCCTGTTGCCGCATCGACAACGCTTACGAGATCACAACCCTGATTGGTAATGTAGGCTTTGCCTCTTGTGGCAGCATGGTCTGAAAACGGAATCACGCCCTGGGCATTCGGACATCCTCTTTCAATCCAAGATCGAATCGACAAAACTTCATTGCGGCTGAGCGGTGTTCCATTCAAAGGCATAGATGGAGATGTCACCAACCCGAGATCGACATACGTATTCACGAATTGCATTATAGACGATTGAGAAGGGGCAAATGGAATGACTACAGTGCCGTTTACCGAACCTTTGAAGAGAGATTCCCAGGTGGTCATATTCAGTCCGCCGGCATTGTAAAAGCTTTTATCGTTATGGCAACCGGCCGTGGCGCATTTATTCGTAAAGATGATTTGTACCTCAGGTGGAAAATGAGAATTTTCTTCCATCTTCTTCGGTCGACAAGACGCGAAGAAAATGGAAGTCAATAATAAATAAAGAAATGGCTTCATAAAATTTACTCTTTCATTCATTACCTGAAGCAATGTCTATTCAGATATTCGTATCATGATAATTCTCAACAAGACGTCATAAAGTCACAACTTGTTAATAGAGACAAGTCACGCTAAAGTTCCGATTCAAACTAACTATTAATGTAATCCTTTTTCGCTCAGATAACGTTCTGTGTCCAAAGCGGCCATACATCCGCTTCCTGCCGCTGTTACAGCCTGACGGTAGGTTTTGTCTTGTACGTCACCGGCAGCGAAAATACCCTCCAGATTGGTACGAGTTGTTCCAGGTTGGGTATTGATATAACCGACCTCATCCATATCGATGTACGGCTTGAATATTTCGCTGTTCGGGTTATGGCCTATTGCCACAAACAAGGCACTCACCGGGATATTGATTTTAGATTGATCCTTATTGCTTTTCACTGTTAAGGCGCTGATCTTTTCTTCTGCATGAATTTCATCGATCACCGTGTCCCAATAGACCTGAATATTCGGTGTGGCTAATACCCGCTCTTGCATCACCTTGCTGGCACGCATTTTTTCACTGCGTATCATCATATGTACTTTGCTGCAAAGTTTGCTCAGGTACATTGCTTCTTCACAAGCCGTATCACCCGCACCGACGATAGCCACTTCTTTCATTTTAAAAAAGGCACCATCGCAAACTGCGCAGGCACTTACACCGCCGCCGGTGGTTGCCAGTCGTTCTTCTTCAGGAATACCCAGCCATTTGGCAGAAGCACCGGTCGATATGATGATGGCATCTGCTTCGATCCACTTCTCTTCATCGATTTCAACCTTATATGGACGGACAGAAAAATCTACTTTCGTTGCAATACCCCATCGGATGTCTGCTCCCATACGTCTGGCTTGTCCTTCAAAATCCTGCATCATTTTAGGTCCCATGACACCTTCAGGATAGCCCGGATAATTTTCCACCTCAGTGGTGATCATCAACTGTCCACCAGGTTGCAGACCCTGATACATGACGGGGTGAAGGTTGGCACGCGAGGCATAGATGGCTGCAGTGTATCCCGCAGGACCTGAACCAATGATAAGTACTTTTACTTTTTCGATTTCGTTTGACATAGAGGGTTCTTTAGATTGTTACTGTATTGTAGTTTTTATTTTATTTGTTTAAGTCTGATTTCAATACGGCTTGCTGCATCATTTCAATGTATCCACTATCGTAAATTCCTTTGCATTATAGCCGGCCCATACACCCAGGGCTCCAGGTATATTGCTTTGTATTTTTGTAGGTGAAGCAAAAGGATTTCCGATACTTCCTTGCGAATAAGCCATGGTTTCCCAGAACTTATATACCTTCTTGTCGATGGCACTCCATTTGACTGTTACGGTATCCCCTTTTCTTAAAAATCCTAAGGTCTGAAATTCAGCCTGAGAATAATTCTTTGTTTTGTCGTAACCGATATCGATGGTGATAGGTAATCTGACACCGTTCACGATATCATCGTTATACACTGAATTGAATGCTGTTTGAAAAATTTCTACTTCGCCTGTTTTCTTTGCTTTGTGGACAAGTGTCTGCACACGAACTGAATTGCCGAACGTATCCGGATCGACATAGATAGCATGCAAGGTTCGAAAACTATCGCGGTTCGTTACTTTTTCTGTCCATAAGGAATCCAATCCATTACCCGTCGGGATTTTTGTCACCGACTCATACGTTTTTCCATTGGTCACCACTGTTAACTTATACGAATGGGCTACCTGGCCTTTAAAAGCATTAGCCACAGGATCATTGACATCTGGTGCGTAGACCGTAAACGAAAATGTCTTTGTGCCAATGATGGTATCGATACTGTATTCCTTCAACTGTACTATTGTGTCAGTGTTCAGGTCCTGAACTGTAATAATCGCATTTCTAATATAGGAAACAGAATTCAAATCAATTTTGTCAAAAAAACCGATACTGTTTGTCAGATAGACATAGGGTTGCTGATTGCTTTCAATCGTTCCCTCGACCACTATTAATTTGTCCTTGGAAGTGAGGTTGATATGGACAACCTTCTCGCAGGCACTCAATACACTGAATAGCAGGATTAGACAAAGCAAATGGCCTGTTTTTTGCATGTTGCGAAATTAATTTTTTATTTCTCTGCAAAAAAATAAAGTTTAACTATACCGTTAAATTAGGAATCGTCTATGACCTGTGAGGTGAAATGCTTTTCTCAAGTCAATTGATTAGTTGGTCAGGGCGCAGGTTCCACTATAGTGCTGTACGAAATATTTGCTTTCGTAATCGATACTGCAGTTACTTGCTGCGTCATCCCTGACAATTGATTTGACAGTATGATCTTCTTCTTTATTCGGGGTACCTGCTGGTAAATAAGTTACATCAGGGACATATACGCAATGACAATTATAACTTTTTTCACGAACACACGAGCTTAGTCCTAGAAGAATAAGACTGAGTATAATTAAACTTTTCATGTTATGGCATTTAGAAGTGTAAGTTATAATAAAAAGAGCTATTTCACAAACCGCTGCACGAAGGAATCAACCGTTCCGTATAAGAACGCAGGATATAATTCGGAGAACTTGCTTTTGAGCAATCCACCACGGAGCGGTCGAGCTGCTGGTTGTTTCATTTCTTGTGTTGTCACTGGTATCAGGTCATACTCTGCTTCAGGGAAGTATTTCAATATATTCAACGCAAGTTCAATGCGGTTCATCCAATCAGTACTGGCTATGTGAAAGATACCCATATGATCGTCTTTCAATAAAAGATACATGGCTCTTGCCACATCCCAGGCATTGACAGGAGTGGCATATTGGTCCAGCGGAAGTTTGAGAGTGAGTTTCTGTTTGTTGAGGCATTGCTCTATGATGCGTGATACGAAATTCTTGTTCCTTTCTTCATTACCGTAAACATTCGTCACCCGAAGGACCAGGTTTTTTTCTGATGCATTAAGACTTAATTGTTCACCTTCCAATTTGTGCTTAGCATACACACTTAATGGGTTCACCTCGGCATATTCCATGTAGGGTCCTTCGCGACCATCAAATACGTAATCTGTTGAAATGTATACGAGCCTTGCATTAAGTTTTAGTGCCAGCGAAATCAGATTCTTTGTCGACGTTACGGTTTTTTCATAACTCTCCTCCGGATGATCTTCACAATAGTCGACATGCGTCAGCGCACCGCAATGCACGATCACGTCGGGCCTGAAGGCATCCACATCAAAGTTCTTTTCATCATTGAGGTCAAGGGTATTGAAGTAGACTGTGTTTGATGTAGGGTAACTGAAATAAGAACCAATGGCGTCAACACCTTGCTCGGTAAAATGCTTTAAACAATTACTGCCAACCAAACCAGAGGCACCTGAAATAAATATTTTCATGAATAGTGTATTAATTAAAAAGGAGAGTTGAACGTTGATAAGGAAGAGAAAGCCAAATCGCGATCAGAAACTATCGGGTGCGCTACTTTCCAATCAAAACCGAAACTGTCATAACGAATTCCGTCATCGGCTTGTTGATTGTATTCGCCGCTGACCAGATAAAAGGTGGTTGCTTTTTCACTTAAGGTCAGGAAGCCGTGCGCAAAGCCTTTCGGAATATACAAAGCGTTATTATTTTCAAATGAAAGTTGAGATGAAACGCTTTGTCCGTAGGTGGATGAATTTTTCCTCAGGTCTAAAGCCACATCAAGAATTTTGCCATCAGTACAAAACACAATCTTGTCGTGATCAAAAGGTGGATGATGAAAATGCATACCCCGGATGACATGTTGATTGGAAACCGAATAGAAACTTTCCCGCAAGTCAAAATCGATGCCCGATGCCATGAGTGAGGAATGATGGAATGTCTTTACGAAACTTCCTCTGCGGTCATCGGCTCTGAACTGATGCAGAAGTTTGACGGCGCTGATGGAGGTGTCTTCAATTCTCATGAGGGACTATTCTTAGTTATGTTGTTCAAAGTATTCTTGGATCTGTCGCTGGCATTTCGTGGTTGCATCGGTCTCATCATCAAGATACCATTCCACAGTTTTTTCAATGGCGGTTCTTGAATCAAATTTAGGCCACCAGCCCAGTTCTCGTTTTGCCTTGTCGATGTCAAGCATCAGGTTGGATGCTTCGTGCAATTTATTTTGATTTTCCTCAATCTGATACGATCCTTTGCCGGCCTTGGCAATAGCGATGCGTGTCAGTTCTTCGACGGTCAATACATCCATCTTTTTAGGTCCGAGATTATACGATGTATTATATTTTACATCATTATCCACCATTTTAGTTGCCAGAAGCAGATAAGCGCCTAATGGCTCTAGTACATGTTGCCAAGGTCTTGTGGCATGAGGATTTCGCAAGGTCACAAGATCGTTTTTCTTGATAGCCCTGACGATATCGGGAACGATACGGTTATCGGCAAAATCACCACCGCCTATCACATTGCCCGCCCTGACAGATGCAATTGATTTTTGATGGACATCGATTTTTTCATGATTGAAAAACGAAGAACGGTAGGAAGAAATGATGATTTCGGCTACCGCTTTGCTGGCAGAGTAGGGGTCGTAACCGCCAAGTTTATCCGTTTCCTTGAAAAGGGTGTTGTCATCAAGATTTTCGTAGACTTTGTCGGTCGTTACCATCACAGCGACAGAACGTTTTTCCAAGAACTTCAGAGCATCCAGCACATTGGCCGTGCCTTGACCGTTCACTTCAAATGTATAAAGAGGTTCTTCATATCCTCTGATGACAAGCGGCTGTGCTGCAAAATGAAAGACAAAATCGGGTTCAAATCGAACCAGTTCTCTTCGCACTGCCTCTGCGTCACGGATATCATGCACAATACTTGACTGACACAATGCATTGCCATTGATGAGATTATACAGGTCGCCATCTTTTTCAGGTGCTAACGCATAGCCTTTGATTTCAGCACCCAGCATGGACAGTATTTGCACCATCCAGGCCCCTTTGAAGCCTGTATGCCCTGTAAGAAAAACTTTCTTTCCTTTAAAGTATTTGCCAAGATGTTCTATCGTTACCATTTTTTCCAGAGCGGATTAGTTTCCCAAAGCTTTTCAAGTTCTTCCTTATCCCGCATGGTATCCATACATTTCCAGAACCCCCGATGTCTGAATCCCACTATCTGTTTATCATTTGCCAGATCATACATCGGTTGGCGCTCCCACATCACATCATCCATCCCATCATCGGTCAGGTAATTTTTGATTTCAGGTTGTAATACAAAAAAGCCGCCGTTGATCCAGGTGCCGCTATCCTCCGGTTTCTCTTCAAACTGATTGACAGTGCCATCTTCTTCCATATTGACCACACCAAAACGACTGCTGGGTTGTATGGTTGTCATGGTGCATATTTTTCCATGCTGCTTATGAAAGTCAATCAATGCATTGATATCAACATCACAGACGCCATCACCATAGGTCAGCATGAAGGGTTCATTATTAGTATATGCAAGCACTCGTTTTAAACGGCCGCCCGTCATGGTATCCACACCGGTATCAATCATCGTGATCTTGAACGGTTCCGCATTGGCATTATGAATTTCAACTTTGTTGTCTTTTAAGTCGACAGTCACATCGGCATTATGAAGGAAGTAATTCGTAAAATATTCCTTAATCATCCAGCCTTTGTAGCCGCAACATACGATGAATTCGTTGTGACCATGCGCCGCGTAAATATTCATGATATGCCAAAGCATCGGTTTTCCCCCGATTTCTATCATCGGCTTCGGTCTGAGATGACTCTCTTCGGAAATTCGTGTACCCAATCCCCCTGCAAACAAGACTACTTTCATAACTGAATAATGTTAGAATTTTTGTTTAGTACGCTGTGTGTGAATCACAGCAAAACACGGGCGCAAGATATAAAAACTTAATTCCCCAGTAAAGAAAAAATAATGTTAATTGCCTGAAGCTAATTTGCCAATTTACCTTAGTTTTACAGCATGAGAGCGATAATTGTTGATGATGAACTAACCAGCTCGCAGGTCTTGGAAGAACTGATAAAACACTACTTACCTGAGCTTCATGTGATTGCCGTCTGCAATAAGCCGATGGATGCGGTGTCGAAACTGAACTCCCTTAAGCCTGATCTTGTCTTCATGGATATTGAACTTCCTGGGATGAGTGGTTTTGATATTCTGGAGAAAGTCAATAACATCAATTTCGAAGTCATCTTTACAACGGCTCACATCAAATACGGAATCAAAGCCATCCAGTTCAGTGCCATCGACTATCTCTTAAAACCGATCAATGTAGAAGAATTGAAAACCGCCGTGCAGCGTGTGGTTGATCACAGAGCAGTCTCAAACCCTCTTGAAAAAATCAGAAACCTTTTTGAGAATGTCAGGCTTTTGAACAACAACGATCCGTTTAACAGGGTCGCCTTCCCGACATCTGATGGATTGAAGTTCATAGTAGTCGATCAGATCGTTCGTTGTATGGCCTCGAATAATTATACATTTATATACCTCGCCAACAACGAAAAGATATTAATTTCTAAATCCCTGAAGGATATTGAAAATATTTTACCATCAAGCAGTTTTTGTCGCATTCATAATTCTCATCTGGTCAATCTGAAATATATCAGGAAATTCATCAAAGGTGATGTGAATCTTCTTGTGATGAATGATGATACTGAGTTGGAAGTCAGCCGACGAAAAAAAGATGAACTGGTGAAAATCCTAAATCTGTAATTGATTGTCCTGATGCATTTCTTGAAACCGATTCTAAACCTCTCATTATGAATAAACTAACGATTTTCCTGCTTTTGAGTCTGCTGTTTGGCAATCGTTCCTATGGGCAAAAAATATTTTCGGAAGGTGTCATCAAGTATGAAGTCTTTGTCAATGGAAGCGAAAAGCCGGATGGAATGTATATCGTGACAGTCAAGAACAACCTAAGCCGACGGGAGTTGGTCATGAATAACGGCTTCAATAACATCCTTATTTCCAATCAGAAGACCGGTACGTCCATTTCATTGAATGTAGACGCCGAAAATAAATATGCATTGACGATGACACCAGCCGAGGTGGCAGAAAAGAATAAGCGATTCGAGAAGACTGTTTTTACTTTTTCCGAACAAAAGAAAAAGCTGGCGGGGTATGCCAGTTCTGCAGCCACAGTTCGTTATCTCAATGGTGAAGAAGCTACTTTTTATTTTACAGGTGATCTGCTTCCTCCACATGAATGCTTCAATACTATGTTCCCTGGCTTACAGGGAGTGCCACTTGAATATGAAGTGAAATCCAACGCTGCCACAACCATCCGGTTTGTCGCCACAGCTTTGGAGACTAAAAGTGTTGATCTCAAAGTATTTGATATTCCTAAGGATTACAAGATCGTGTCGAAAGAAGAGCTTGAAAAGATAAAATGATCATCTGATTTTTTTCCATTTCTCAAATCAAGATAAGATAGTAGTTTCGCAGCATGAAATTTTTAATCGTCGGGTTAGGAAATATCGGTATGGAGTATGTTGAAACACGTCACAATATCGGATTTGATGTACTTGATGTGTTTGCGGCCAAACATGGTAGTAAGTTTTCATCTGAACGTCTGGCCGATGTCTGCGAGGTAAAATTCAAAGGAAGGATACTCGTGTTGATTAAGCCTACCACATATATGAATTTAAGCGGTAAAGCATTCAAGTATTGGATGGATAAGGAAAAGATCAGTGTTGAACATACACTCACTATCGTCGATGATCTGGCCTTTCCCCTTAATGTGATGAAGCTTCGTGGCAGCGGATCGGATGCAGGTCATAACGGTTTGAAAAGTATTCAGGAACTAATTGGGACCAATGTCTACCCTAAACTTCGTTTCGGTATCGGTAATAATTTTGCTAAAGGCCGGCAAGTTGATTATGTGTTAGGCCGATGGACCGATCAGGAAGTTCCGATGGTCAATAAAAAGGTGGCGGCCTGTTGCGAAATCATAGAAAATTTCGTGACGATAGGTATAGACCGAACAATGAATTTGTGTAACAATCTTAAATTTGACCTCTAAAGAAACATACTGATGAAAATATTTTGTGTCGGAAGAAATTATGCTGAACATGCCAAAGAACTGAAGAACGAAGTGCCTTCTGCACCGGTTATTTTTATGAAACCTCATACAGCCGTACTCACAGACAACCAGGATTTTTATTATCCGAATTTCACCAAAGATCTGCATTATGAATGTGAAATCGTACTTCGTATCTGTAAGAACGGTCGCTCAGTCAGTGAGAAATTTGCAAGGTCTTACTACAACGCCATGACGGTCGGTATCGATTTCACGGCCCGCGATCTGCAACAACATCAAAAGGAAAAAGGTCTCCCATGGGAAATCGCCAAAGCCTTTGATAACTCAGCAGTTATCGGTCAATGGAAAAACATAAGTGATGAAGAGAAGAATCACCCGTTTCTGTTTTCGCTGAAGAAAAATAATGAAGTGGTTCAGGAAGGCAATACCGAAAACCTACTCTTTAGTTTTGAAAAAGTCATCGCGTATGTTTCTCAGTTCTTTACCTTGAATATGGGTGATCTGATCTTTACCGGTACACCTCAGGGTGTAGGACCGGTAGCAATAGGAGACCGGCTGAGTGCCTCATTGTTCGACGAGGAGTTATTGAATTTTGCAATCAAATAAAAAGACTAGCTATAACATGGAAATTCATTCTTCCATGTTTGTGCCCCAATGTCATACGTCATGATGTGAGTGCCGTTGGTGATAGTCAGGTACGAAACTTCGAGGATGCTGTTGTATGACAGGAGCTGACTCAATACCTTGTCATTAAGCACTTCCTTTTCACTTTTGCATTCAACAATCAGCCAGGGAGTGCTATTCTTATAAACAACGATATCATAGCGCCTGTTTCGAGAGCCGATCTTGATTTGTTTCTCAACCGAAATGACCGCCGCAGGATAGTGCAATACATGCATCAGATGATATAATGCATTTTGTCTGACCCATTCTTCAGCTGTCAATACCACAAATTTTTTTCGATTGGTATCGTAAATATATTCCTTGCCGTTTTCTTGTTTGAATTTAAAACGCTCTTCGTGCATAATGCCAAAGATACTACTTATGAATTTCGGGATGTACACTCATTGAATTACTCATCCTCTTTGACTCTTGTTTCGTTTTTTAGTTTCATCTTTTCAGGAAGGATGCCCGACTGCACCGAGTGATTGATTCGATACACCGGATACAAATTATGACGAGGTTCGATATATGGCGAATGTCTGTAAACAAAGTCAAGTTGTGCGCCTGCATTAGCCGCGAAGGCGGTATCGGTTTGGCGTTTTTCATTTAGTAAGACTTGCACTTCAGGATGAGCTAAAAGATACTCAGCGGCATTTTCTTCATATGCATAATCACTATATCCTTCTTTTTGAACAAGGATCGCATCGAAGAAGTTCCAGTAGAAATAACTATCTCCGGCCTGAGGCTCCAGCACTTCAATAATGAATCGTTTGGCAGGCTGATTGAGAGGAATATAATAATCGCCTTTTCGAACATCTACTTTCAGGTGTTGAGTCTCTACTTCTGTTTTGCTGTTCGGATGATGTTCCTCATAAGGTATGTCGCCCGATTTGTAATTGAGTATTTTATATACCTCCGCATCAACAGATTGATTTTCGGCAAATCGTTCCATCTCTACATCGTTTAATTGCAGCAAGTCGATAACCGGCCACCAGCCTTGAGGTATGATATAGGCTTCCGGAGCCTCGACAGAAATGCTTGGTTTGTACGTATTATAAAACTTGATATTTTCAGTATATGGTTCATTCCGGTCATAATATTTCACGGGTAAATTTGATACCTTACTGTTTCTCGTCTTGTTAGGATATCCTTTGAATTCGAGCTCAGTATACTTAGTATCGTCGTTACTCCATGTCAAAGGAAAGATTCGTTGTTTCAACTGACTGTCGATTTGTAATTGCCTCAAGGTCTTTAAAGTATCTGCATGTTCAGCGCTATATGTGATCACACTTTGCATCAGCTGATAAGTAGCATCAACCCGTTGTGGATAGGGTTTCAGCATATGTGTTTCAAAGGTGAAGGCGAATACATTGAACAACGATGCATATCCGCTGCTATAGCGTGGGCCGTCAAAAAATTCTGACCATCCGGTACGTGCATCCTTACCCCATACATTCACATAAGGAATCATCGGATAATTTTTTGTCTTCATGTCGCGATATAATTCAGGTTCAAATACCTGATTCAGATATTCCCCCATGACGCCTCCGAGTTTATTATGTTGTGTGGTGGCGAGTGTCATCACATGCTGATAATCGGCGCCATCGCTCACATGATTATCGATGAAGATATCAGGTTGTATCCAATGAAAGATTTCAGCAAAGCTTCGTGCTTCCTTGCTGTCGCATTTGATAAAGTCTCGGTTGAGGTCAAGGTTCTGCGAATTACCTCTGGATCCGAAAGCCTCAGGGCCGTTTTGGTCAACCCGATAGTATTCACTTCGATTCAGACAACCACCTATGTTATATACCGGAATAATAGCCAATGCCACATTCGAAGGGAAACTATCCGTTTCTTCGATTTGTCGCGCTGCATCTCGGGCCAGCATCATTGACGCATCAATGCCATCGGGCTCGCCAGGATGTATACCGTTATTGATGAGTATGACAAGCATGTTTTTCTTTTTCCAAATCTCAGGATTATTTTTTCCGTTACGGCTTACCATCACCACATGCAATGGCAACCCGGCGTCAGTCATGCCCATCGTTTCCATTGAAATACAAGCATGCACGCGGTCCAATTCCTGGTAATAATCAATGCATTCTTCATACGTAGCCGAATAATTTTTTCCATGAATTTCATAGGGTGTCAGTTGAGCGAAAATTGGTTTCAGCGAAAAGCAAATGCTGACGAGTGCAAGAAAGGGTAATTTGTAAAATCGTTTCATACGAAAGAATGTAGTGTTTGAAAAAATTAAAGGTGATTAATTGAATAAGTCAATTACTTGTTGCGTCTTGAACCAATTGATTCGATTTATATTAAAGCTGAAACTGATGGAGTGCAATAATCTGTTTTTAGGATAGGTACTTTTGGTGTAATCCTGAAAATCTTTACTCATCAAAAGAGGTACATAGATATTCAGCATTTCTTTAAAAAAATGAATTTCAAGACCTGCATCGAAGATGGCTTTCTTGCCGCTACTGTTCAGTTTGGCTGCATCGGCATACGTTCCTGCATCTGCAAATACTTGTACTTTCAATGGTAGTTTGATGGGTAAGTCACTTCGCAGATTGATGGCTGTCAGCCAATTATTGTTTTGTCCAATCGGATTATTCAGGAATTGCGATCTGATCTTGAATCCTCCTTCCTGCATGGATATCTGTTGCGATAGGATTCCGTTTTGTTCATTCCTTCCAAGATAAACTTCATCATATAAGAAGTCATTGGCTGAAGAATACGTGGAGCTTAAAAAGTGTTTTTGTAGGGTAAATGGATTGTTGCTGTTTTTGAAATCAAAAAACTTCCCACCAAATATCCGACCATAAAAGGCTTTCCCTTTTTGCGAATAATCAATACGTATGCCAGCCTCTATAGATGCTTTGGCAAATTCATCATTGCCTAGTGCACACATGTTATAATAATATGGATTGAAGGTGCGATTGTTTTTATGTGAGAATTTAACTGAACCATATCGGGTGGTGGCGAACTCTCCCAAAGCAGGGCGATACAAGCTGTCTGTGTTGCTTTGTGTAAAATAAAACGATTGATTCATGATATGATAATAACGCAACTCTAACTGATTGTTGACAGGTGAACGGGCTATGTTCTTTTTAAAATCAATTGTAACTGAAGGCATTAATTTAATATGTCGCGCATAGATGGAATGATTGATATTGAGATGGCTTTCATCATGATGATAAGTTCGCCCTTGTATGGCAAATGTAATTTCATTGGCTATGCCATGGGGTAAGATTGAATATGACATGAAGCCGCTACCTGTCAGACTTTTTGTTCCAAAGCTATACAGAGGTGATAATGCGAATTGAAATTTCGGATTAGGTAATATCAGATTGTGAAGTACGCCGCCCAGCATGAATTTGTCATAGAAATTATATCCGATTGCAGGTAGCAGATAGAGTTGGTTTTTATTTGTTACGCCGAGTCCATCACCCAAGCGTATGTTTGGTTGAAAACGATGTAAGAGAGAGTTTGTTCTGTATTGATTGTTTGAAATTTTTATTTCCGGAATCTGCTCTTGAGCATCGATCCTGAATGAGGTTATGTTAGAAGGGAGCCCATTGAAAGTCGCGGCTTCGGAATATGGATATTCGACCCACTGTGTCTCGATAATATTTTTTCCTCGACAGGCATTGACGGGAATAGGGCCTGTGAAATCTGTGCGGCTAATAACCTTCACCAACGTTGTATTTTCTTTCATCGACACCGATTTGATTTTGAAATCAATCTTCTTGGTTGAATTCATTCCGTCTTCAAAAAACCAGCGGAGATCTTTGCCGCTTTCTTCACATAGGATTCTTTTAAAATCATCAGGCATCGGATGTTTGAAATGCCATTCTGCATAGTAGCGTTTCATAGCCCTGTCAAAGGTTACTTCACCAAGATAGGCTTTCAAATAGGCAATCAGCATCGGTGTTTTTTGATAGATGATGCTGCCATAATTGAAGTAGGTAAAATCTGTTGATGGTAAACTGGCCTTTTGATCTGTATTTCTTCTGGCACTCATTTGATAAAGAAAAACACCATTCAGTTTATTGCCAAAGACATCTATGCGTTCTTCAATTCTTGTATCATTGGTATCTTTTCGGATCAGGCTTTTGATTTCCTTTTCATAAAATGAGTTGATGCTTTCATCCATCCAAGGATGATCTCTTTCATTGCTTCCCAGTAAGCCATAAAACCAATTATGGCCTACTTCGTGGATGATGATAGTCTCAAGCGACGATACAGAATTCACGCCGCCGATCACAGCTACATTCGGATATTCCATGCCGTCGCCTGCTATCAATGAACCATCAACTATGCTCGCATGTTTGTATGGATATTCACCGACATGTTCTGACAGATAGGAAATGGTGCTGGCAACGATTTTGGAACTTCCTCTGTAATACCTGCTATGGAATGGTTTGTAATAACTGAAACAACCAACAGTTTTCCCAGAAGCTAGTGTATCAATGGTTCTTTCGACCTGAAAACGCTTGTCTGCAAACCAGGCAAAATCGTGTACATTGGATTGCTTGAAGGAAATGGTTTTAAGAACTGAGGAACTGACAATATTCGAATCGGTTTTGATACCGGAAGAGTCAGGATGATTTATTTTAGATGTAATAAATTGTTTTTCACTTTCTTCTTGAAGGTCGCCGGTTGCAGCCACCACATAGTTTGATGGGAGGGTTATTCGCACATCAAAATCGCCATACTCGCTATAGAATTCCCCCTGATCGAGATAAGGCATAGGATGCCAGCCTTCCTTGTCATATACAGCGGGTTTGGGATACCATTGTGAAATCTGATATGATTGTCCTACATGTCCAAGTCTTGAAAACGTATAAGGTATTTTTACCTTGAATGGCGTCGAAATCTCGATGGATTGTTGAGGTGGCAGTGGCGAATTTAATTCCAGAAGAATAATATCTTCATGGTTGTTATAATTGCTGATATTCACCGCTTCATTATTGACTCTGAAATTCAGGCTGTCGATATATCCTTTCTCATCCTCTTTGCTGTAATAGAATCTAGTCTGTCCGTTTTCAACGTTTTGTTCTGTAAATCTGCTGCGGTCATTTTTATAGGCATTGGGCCAAAGATGAAAATAGATGGATTTCAGTGTGTCCTTTGAATGATTCGTATACACTATTTTTTCACTCCCTGATAAGATATGTTGTATGTCGTCGAGACTTACGTCAAGGGCATAACTGACATGTTGTTGAAAATAGCTTGTTTGGCCATATATAGAAAAGCTTCCCGAGAGAAGCAGCAATGATAAAAGACGTCTGAGCATAAGCAGTTATTTTCCTCTGCCCTGCAAGATAACCAAAATAGTGTAAATCATGATTTTGAAATCAAGCACCAGCGAACAGTTTTTGATATAGAGCAGGTCATAACGCATTCGCTCTATCATTTCACCCGTGTTTTCGGCATACCCGAATTTTACCATGCCCCATGACGAAAGGCCGGGTTTTACTTTGTGCAGATATTTATAGTGCGGGTGTGTTTGGGAAATGATATCGATATAATATTTACGCTCTGGTCTCGGGCCAACTAAGGACATGTCACCTTTGATAATATTATAGAATTGGGGTAATTCATCGATACGCCATTTGCGCATCACCCGTCCCCATTTGGTGATACGCGGATCATTCTCACTCGAAAGCGAGGGGCCGTTGTCTTCGGCATTCAGTACCATAGATCTGAATTTATAGATCCAGAATGGTTTGCCATATAAGCCGATTCTTTTTTGTTTGTAAAATACAGGTCCATGGGACGAGGATTTTACTTTCAACGCCGATAAAATATATAATGGACTTAGCAGGAGTAATACCAAAGTTGAAATGAAAATATCGAGCGCCCGCTTAATCACTCGTTGCCAATCGGGCATCAGTTCCGGGTAAATTTCAATCAGGATAGCAGCAAAAACATTGCTTGTTTTTACCGAGCCGGAAATGATATCGTATAGGTCAGGTGTGATTTTGATGATCACTTTGCGATGTGAAAGTTGAGCCAGAATATATTGTAATTTGTCATGTTCAGAAGTGTCGATGGCAATAATTACTTCCTCGATACAATGTTCATCAATGATCTTTTCCAGTTCATTGATACTTCCGAGTTTAGGAAGATACGCGCTCATGCCATTGCTTCCCGAGTTATCAGCATAGACAAAGCCTTTAAAGCTATATCCAAGTTTGACTTCATTGTCTTTGATATCTTTATAGATTGCAATGGCCTGCTGGTTGCCACCGATGATCAATGTATTATATCCGAACTCACCTTTGTTGATATTTTTCTTAATTCGACGTAATACAAGAATTCTTCCGATGGATGTAAGGAGAAATTGAATCAGTAAGTATAGGAAAAAGGATTGATAATAATAGCTATAATCCTTGTTGATGTCATTGATGATGAAAATGAAATAGAATAGAATGCTCCCAAGGATAGTGATAATAAGGGTGCGGTATATTTCAATGAACCTCGACTTGCGGTAAGGATTGAAATAGGCGCCGGAAAACATATGCAGAATGAGCCATGTTAGTGGCACCAGAAGCGAGCTGAACAAAGCGTCCTTGGTTGAAAAATGTTGAATGTAATTAGAGAATCCGATATCGAATGCATTATTCTTTCTGTAAAATAAAAACAGGAA
This sequence comes from uncultured Bacteroidota bacterium, assembly GCA_903875055.1. Lineage (GTDB taxonomy): Bacteria > Bacteroidota > Bacteroidia > Chitinophagales > Chitinophagaceae > OLB11. The sequence goes on along the minus strand of CAIQUX010000145.1, from coordinate 17,771 downwards.
CCAGGCGACAGCCGCCGAAAAATAATCAGCGAACGTGTATAAGGCAATTCCTGTTTTTACCTCTTTCTTCATCAATTATTTAAAATGAATGATTTTAAAATTGTCAATCAATACTTTTCCGGTTGTTTTGCCCGATGGTAAGGTCGCTTCAAGAACGAACTTAAAAGTGGCATTCGGGTAGGATGCGGCTACGGTTCCAAAATTGACGTATATTTTTCCCCATTTATCAGTTGTATTCATGCCTATGAGTTTGACATTGAATACACTGGACAACTGATGTACTTCGGCCTTTAGTTCAAATGGGATATCATTTTTGTAGTTCAATTCCAGATAACACATCTTATCATTTGGCAGCGTGAACTCTTGTATGGTTGCGCTTTGACCAAATTTGGCTGTTTCAGACAATTCCAGTTTGTTAGACCAGTTGCCTTCGAAAACGTCTCCAGGAAGATTTGTCTTTATGAATGACGTATCTCCGTATAATGGCCCGAAGCTATTTCCTTGTTCGAAATCTTCAATAAAATAAGCAGTTGATAGACTGTCAGCGGTCCTGTAATTGAATGTCGGAATATGGTTGATGATACCGGCAGGGCTTGGATCAAACGAAAAGGTGTCGACTGTGTAAAATGGATATTTTGCCCGCGTGCCACTAAGTCCATTATCCCATATTCCTGCAACGATTTCCAGCTCACCTCGGGTACTACAGATTACAGGTACTTTGGCAGGTAATTGGAAGGCGCCCAGAAGTTGCCTGTTGTAATAGACCCACACGTCAGTTATCTTTTGGGAAACTGAGCCATGTATCAACGGTGCAGTCGATGTAAGATGTACACTGTCAATTTTTATATAGGTCGGAATCGACTCTTTTGGATTTACCATATTGCAAGCCTGGAAGGAAAGAATGACAAATAGTAAATATAAATGGAGATATTTCATGCAAGTAGTTTTGTACTAACGGAAGATTTTATGAATTATTTTATTCTTCACCCGAAGAGAGAATCTTTTTGAGTATTTTATGGGCGATGTCAAGTTTTTTATATCCTTCTCGCAGTTTAAGCAATGGGTCGGCATTGGTTAGGATGCTATCCCTGAAATTCTCAAGTTGATAGCGAAATGGGTCAGTTTCTTCAAGTGGGAGATCAATGGAAGTTAAGATACGTTGATCGTTTAACGGATGATGCAGGATGCTTGTCCTGTTCAGCTCAAAATCAATGGATAAAATGTTTTTTTCTGTATAAATTTTTAAATGGCTTTTAGTGTGCGATGCGTTCTTATCTACAGCCAGCACAGCTACACATCCATTAGAAAACTCAAGTCTTGCATTTGCCACATCAGTCTGCTCACTCATGATTTTGTGGCCGTTTGCCCAGATCCGTTTGATATCGCTTTTTGCGAGATTCAAGACTACGGCTATATCTTTCATCATCAATTCAAGTATGATGTTTTTTGTATTTTCTGGATCAAATACGACGTTTCGTTGAGATACAATGAAAAGCGGGCTTGCTGTCTGCTTTTTGATTGCGAGAAACGCAGGATGACAAAGTTCCTGACTGCCTATTATGCATTTTACATTAGCTTCTTTCCGGCTTTTGAGTAGTTGTTCGATCTGATCAACACTGAGCGTTGAAATTTGTTCAAGAAACACGTGTTTCCCTTGCCTGAACGATTGAACCGACGTCTCATATTGATCTTGTGCACACGACAGGATGTAAATCGCATCAGACCATTCAATCAGTTGAGTATAATCGTTAGCGGTTCGAATGCCACCCTGTTCTTCACATGTTTGATCATTACACAACACACCGCTTATAACGATACCTTCTGTTGTCCGGAAATAATTCATTGTCGAACGGATTCGCTCCATGCTACCGATAATCCCGATTCTTACCATTACTTTGTTTGTGGCTGCAATTTATGACTAATAATGTTTCGGTGGGTTTCAAAGAGGATGCGGTTAGCAAACTTTGTACATCCATGAATGGGTATCAGGAATTTGGCCATAACGTATATCAGCCAGTTCCTTTTTGATGAAATTCGAAATTTCCCAGGTTTCAATCGGAGGAAGCATCATTGTGTCACCATTGTAAAACAATTCAGATATCGGAGCGATGACGGCCGCTGTCCCAGCCCCAAAGGCCTCTTTTAACAGCCCGTTGCGATAATTCTCTTCAATTTCATCAATGCCGATCGGTCGTTCTTCAACGGCGATTCCTTTTTCTTTAAGAAGCTTGATCACGCTGTCTCTGGTAACGCCTGCCAGTATGGTTCCTTCCGAAAGGTCAGGCGTCACCACGGTATTTCCAAAAACAAAAAACACATTCATGGTGCCAATTTCTTGAACATTCTTATGCGTGAATCCGTCAGTCCATAAAATCTGATCGTAACCAAGTTTTCTGGTCTCCAATGTCGGAAGCATACAAGCACCATAATTTCCGGCCGCTTTGGTAAAGCCTATGCCGCCAGGAAAAGCTCTGACATATTTATTTTGAACATAAATCCTGGTCGGTTTACTGTAATACGCACCGGCCGGAGAGGTGATAATCATGAATCTGAAAGTATCAGCTGGCTTTACTCCTATGAAGGCATCGGTTCCGAACATGAAAGGGCGGATATAAAGTGAACTGCCCTCGGAATCAGGTACCCATTCCTTATCAAGTTCTATCAGCTGACGCATTCCTTCCATGAATAGTTCTTCAGGCACTTCAGCCATGGCCATTCTTCTGGCAGAAACATTAAAACGTTCCCAGTTGTCTTTAGGACGAAAAATGGACACTTGGCCGTCCTTTCGCTTGTAGGCTTTGATACCTTCAAATAACGATTGTCCGTAATGGATAAAGGTTGTAGCCGGGCTCATAGAAATATTACCGTAAGGCACTATCGTAGGGTCTTGCCAGGCTCCGTTCTCAAAATCGCAAATCAGCATATGATCTGAATATTGCTTGCCGAATTGTAAATTGGAAGAATCCAATTCATCTATCCGGCTATCCGTTACTTTTGTTATCTTGATATTCATGAAAAAGTATAGTTGTATTTCATTAAGTTTGCAAAACAACAAAAAAAATCTGAATAATCTTGATGATTGATGATAACATAGCAGAACTTCTCCATATTTACGACCAACCGGTGTATCTGCCCGATGACTCAGACGTCAATAACGTGATTCCCAAAGGTGGTTTCCGACAGCATGTTCTTGTGATGGTGCAAGCGGAAGATTTGAATGCGGAAAATGAAATGCTGTTAACTAAAATGTTGGCAGCCTGTCAGTTCGATGAGCAAGATTATTATATTATAAAATCACAACAGGAAATGGTTTTGCCTCTTATCAACCGCTTCTCGCCGGATACTGTTTTGCTGTTCGGGCTTGCACTGAATTCGGCAGTTTTTAATTCGTTGAAGGAGAAATATGAACCATTCCGTTTTGCCGGGACTAAGTTTTTGTTATGCGATTCCCTGACGTTGATCTCGAACACGCCGACGTTAAAATCTGCCTTGTGGACGAATGGTCTTAAACCCTTGTTTAATATTAATTGACATGGAACTAGTTTTTTGCACTGGCAATAGTCACAAGCTTTCCGAAGTGGCCAATATTCTTGGAGACGATTTTTCGTTTCTGACCTTGACTGACATCGGGTATTATGATGAAATTCCCGAACCGTACAATACGCTTGAAGAGAATTCGTTGGCCAAGGCTCAGCAGGTGTATAAGCAAACCGGAAAGGATTGTTTTGCCGAAGATACAGGGCTTTTTATTGAAGCTTTAAACGGTGAGCCGGGTGTTTTCTCTGCCCGATATGCAGGCCAATCCTCGGATTCTTTGAGGAATATTGAGAAGGTGCTTGAGAAACTAAAAGGGCATAAAAATCGTGCTGCTTATTTTAAAACGATTATCACTCTTATGATCAAAGGTATGATTGTACAGTTCTCAGGACAATGCAATGGAATGATTTCGGAGAGAACAAGCGGAGTGAAGGGATTTGGATATGATCCGATTTTCATACCAGAAGGTTCAGAGAAAAGTTTTGCTGAACAAAGTCCCGAAGAAAAAAATGCTGTCAGTCACCGAAGAAAAGCATTCGATGCTATGTCGAAATATTTACACACATTAAACAGCTAACGTTCCATGAGGATCCGTATCACTTTTCCTTCTCCGTTTATTTATTCTACTGTGATTCCTGTTCGCATCAGCGATGTCAATTATGGAGGTCATGTCGGAAACGACAGTATTCTTTCCATTCTTCATGAGGCGCGTCTTCGTTTTTTGAAGCAATGGGATTTTACAGAAATGGATGCAGGTGGCTGTGGTCTGATCATGGCGGATAGTGCTATTCAATATAAAGGGGAAGCTTTTTATGGTGATGATCTTTACGTTGAAATTGCAGTTGCCAATCTCACATCACTTTCCTTCGATCTCTTCTATCAGATGACCACTTTCAGGAATTTAGTATGCGTTACCATAGTCAAAGCTAAAACTGGAATGATATGTTTCGATTATGGGCAGCGAAAGATAACAGAGATGCCGTTAAGTTTAAGATTGAATCTTGAAATGAAATAAGGTGGATGGTTTTTTGTTTTTGTGCTGGATTCAGTGTGAATAATTCCTTTCGCCGCACACTTAAACAACAGACTTAGTCCCTTCAATTCACTTTTTATTTTGATTTTTATAAATAATCCTCCATTTTTGCAGCCTTTATGAAAACCCTGGCCGAACTGGCACCCTTATTATCCACACCGCAAAAGATTGCTATCACCCATCATTTTAATCCTGATGCTGATGCGCTGGGTGCTTCTTTGGGGCTTTTTCATTACCTGAATTTATTGGGGCATAGTTGCAGAGTAATTTCTCCGAATACCATTCCGGATTTCCTGCTTTGGATGCCGGAGTCATACTCGGTGCTGATATATGAAGAAAATAAGCAATCGGTTGAGGCGGTTTTGAATGAATCGACCATACTTTTCAGTCTGGATTATAACCAATATTCCAGAACCCAATCATTGTCTGACAGCCTCAATTCTTTTAAAGGCACGAAAGTATTGATTGATCATCACTTGTTTCCTGATGCTGCTTTTGATTATGGAGCCAGTTTGCCTTCGAAGAGCAGCACCTGCGAAATGGTTTACGACTTCATTAATGCAAATAATGGAAACGGGCTGATTAATTTGGATATAGCCAGATGTTTATATGCCGGTGTGATGACAGATACAGGTTCATTTAAGTTCCCATGCACCACTGCTGGTGTTCATTCCTTGGTTGCTGATCTAATGGGAAAAGGGCTTCAAGCCGCGCCTGTTCATCAATCCATTTTCGATACATTCAAAGAGAATCGTCTGCGTTTTCTGGGTTATGTTTTGTCAGAAAAAATGATCATCGACCAAGAAACTCATTCGGCCTTGATTCCGGTGACCAAAGATGAGTTGAATCGCTTTCAGTTGAAAACAGGTGATACGGAAGGAATTGTTAACTACCCTTTAAGTATTCAGGATATTATTTTTTCTACCTTTATCAGCGAAAGGGATAATGAAATCAGGATGTCATTCAGAAGCAAAGGCCACTTCAATGTTAATGAATTTGCAAGGACTTTTTTTAATGGAGGTGGTCATGTCAATGCGGCTGGAGGTCGTTCACGTGTATCCCTTTCAGATACAATCGAACTATACAGAAAAGCAATCACTCAAACAGAAAATCAATTAAAGCAATGTTACAAAGAACTCGTTTAGTAATTCTTGGATGTCTGTGTTCTGTTTATGCAACAGCACAAAAGCCAACAACAGCACCGGCACCCAAGTTGACACCGGCACCGGCTATGGTCGCACCTAATCAGGCACCGGCACCCAAACCTATCAATTACAAGAAATTAAATTCAGGGCTGGAATATGCCATGATTGTCGACAAAGCCACATCCCCGCATCCAATGGAAGGCGACTTGATCAAGGTAAACATGCAATCGGCTTGCAACAACAGATTGCTGTATAGTACATATCAGTCTAATAAAGGGAAGCCTGCTGAATTCAGTGTCAATAAGCCAAACTTTAAAGGAGATCTCATCGAAGCCATAATGCTGATGACGCCTGGTGACAGTATGATTTGCCTTGTCGATGCAGACATGTTATTCAAGAGCACTAAAAATAAGAAGCCAGACTTTATAAAAAGCGGTGATAAAGTTCAGTATTTCGTAAAACTGGTTTCATTAAAAACAAAAGATCAGGTACAAAAGGAACAGCAGGCTGCATTCACCAAACAGATGCAGGAGCAGATGGAAAAACAGAAAAAAGATGCTGCCAAGCAGATGATAAAAGATGATAAAGACCTTCAGACATACTTTGCCAAGAATCATCTGATGCCAGTCAAAACAGCATCTGGTTTATACTATACCATCAAAGAAGACGGTAGTGGTGATCATCCGAAGACTGGAGATACCGTCGTTATGAATTATACTGGTACATTGCTTGACGGAACTAAGTTTGACAGTAATGAAGATACAACCTTCCATCATGTATCCCCTTTCCAATTTTCCTTGGGAAAAGGTCAGGTTATTAAAGGTTGGGACGAAGGTGTCGCTTTACTAAAACCGGGTTCAAAAGCTACTTTGTACATTCCTTCACCGATGGCTTATGGGTCGCAAGCCAGACCAGGTGGAGGAGCCAATCCGAAAGGCATTCCGGCAAATTCAATCCTGCTTTTTGATGTACAATTAGTCAGTATCAAGATTCCGGTACCTGCTGCGCCAATACCACCAACGCCGCCACCTGCGCCGGCCACAGAAAATGCAACTCCACAAAATCAAAATAAATAAAACAAGAATTTAAACCATGTTACAAAAAATCTCAATGACTTTTTTTGCATTGGCTTCACTCGCAGTTTCTGTTGATGTGAAAGCTCAATCAATGAAAAAATTACCCAACGGTCTTGAATATGAAATCATCAAAGATGCCCCGGGAACAAAAACAATAGCAGATGGCAGTTATGTCAGCATGCATATCAGGACAAAAATAGCAGATTCAGCTATGTTCGACTCCTATAAGATGAACAATAATAAGCCAATTGAACAACAATTGACTGCTCAATTCCTTGGTGGATTTATGGATGGTTTTGCGATGCTGACAGCCGGTGATAGCGCCGTTTTACGTATGCCAATCGATTCGGCATTCAAGGGCGGGCAAATTCCTCCGTTTGCAAAGTCCGGCGACAAAGTAACTTATATTGTTAAGATATTTTCCGTAAAATCAGTTGAAGAATTTGAAAATGAAAAGAAAGAAGCCGGTGCCAAGCAAGTAAGTATTGATGATAAGATACTTCAGGACTATATCAAGGCGAATCATCTGGAAGCGAAAAAAACGGCTTCAGGTTTGTATTATGTAATTGAAAAAGCTGGCAACGGGAAGCATGCTACGGCTGCCGACAAGGTGAAAGTTCATTACAAAGGAACGCTTGTTGATGGTACTAAGTTTGATTCATCCTACGATAGAAATCAACCGATTGATTTTCCGTTATCAGGTGTCATCAAAGGCTGGACCGAAGGTATTCCATTGCTGGAAGAAGGAGGCAAAGGAAAATTACTGATCCCGTCAGCTTTGGCATATGGCCAAAACGCTCCTCCAGGATCACCTATTAAAGCGAATGATGTCTTGATTTTTGATGTAGAACTATTGGAAATATTAAAATAAAAAACGATTGAAATAAAAATTATGAATAAACAATTCTTAGTATTAGCTCTTTTTGTAGCTACAGCAATGTTCTCTTCATGTGGAGAACCTAAATTTAAAAAACTTAAATCCGGCCTGGAGTATAAGATTGTCAAAAAAGGAAAAGATGGCAAGCAGGCTGTCCTGGGATCTATGATTACCATGCATATGAAAACCATGCTTCGTGACAGTGTTCTGTATGATAGCCATAAAATGAACGGGGGGAATCCGGTTCCTGCACAGGTGACAAAACCTGCCTTCAATGGAGATCTGATGGAGGCCATCGCTTTGTTGTCTGAAGGAGACAGTGCCATCATTCACATTTCTGTAGATTCATTATTTCATGGTCGCGCAATGCCTGAATTTTTGAAGAAAGGTGATGTTATGCAATTTGTGTTGACCATGGTGAGTGTCAAAACAGAGGCTGATTATAAAAAGGAGAAAGAAGAAGAAGCCAGCAAACAAATTGGAATAGATGATAAAGCGATACAGGATTATTTGAAAGCAAAAAATTTGAAAGCAGAAAAGACTCCTTCCGGTATCTATTACATCATTGATAAGACAGGTAATGGTAAACATGCCACAGCCAGCGATAATGTAAAAGTGAATTATAAAGGAACACTGCTTGATGGAACAAAATTCGATTCTTCATATGACAGACACGAGCCGGCTGAATTTCCGCTTGGACAAGTGATCAAAGGCTGGACTGAAGGGATTCCTTTGTTGGAAGAAGGTGGAAAGGGTACGTTGATTATTCCTTCAACGCTTGCTTATGGGGCTAATGCACCGCAAGGATCTCCAATAAAACCAAATTCAGTGCTGGTTTTCGAAATTGAATTATTGAAAATTTCAAGCGGCAAACCTGCCGAAGAGAAAAAGTAAACTTAAAATTGATATTAAAAACCTTCTCATTCAATGAGAAGGTTTTTTTATCTTTGATTCTTTTATCAGTAATCTTTCTATTCAATGGAAATGATGAGTGAAGTTGTCGTAACTTTTAAATATTAAATTCGAAAATATGAAAATGGTCTATTCATGTCTTATGATGCTGGTTGCATTGACATCTTGCTTTTCTAATTCCGCGCAAAAGGCAACGGGTGCGAAAACAATTCCGGTGAATGAATATCAAAAAATGATGAATGAAAAAAAGGATGTTCAACTTGTCGATGTGCGCACTCCATCTGAATTTGCAGAAGAACATTTGGCCAATGCCATCAATATTGATTTCAATGCCGGAGATTTTAAATCTAAAATAGGAAGTTTGGATAAATCCAAAACAGCGATGATCTATTGTCTTTCGGGTGGTCGTAGTGCAGCTGCTATGAATGTTATGGCAGATATGGGTTTCTCGGAGGTCTATAATATGAAGGGGGGCATCTTACAATGGAAGGCAGCCCAATTGCCAACCACGGCTAAGGGAGAAACATCAGCTTGGAAAGGAATGACTAAAGACGACTATAAGAAACTGATCAGTGGAGACATTCCTGTTGTCATTGATTTTAATGCGAAATGGTGTGGTCCATGCAAACAGTTAAAGCCGATTCTGGAAGAGATACAAAAAGAGTATGCAGGAAAGATAAAAATTATTCCAATCGATATCGACGAGAATAAATCACTGGCGCAATCCATGTATGTCAATAATATTCCATTATTAGTGTATCATGAAAAAGGAGAAGTTATCTCGAATCAGGAAGGTTTCCTTGATAAAGAAGGATTGGAGAAGTTATTTAAATTAAAGGAATAACTAATTGTAGTTTTTAGCATAAATTACTCATCAAGAAGGATTTTATCGGACCTGCCATATTCGTCTGCATAAACTTTTACCAGCAAGAAGAACATTGAGAGTAAAAGAGGTCCGAAAATAATACCCAATACTCCAAACATATTCATGCCGATGATAACTCCGAAAATTGTAATTAAGGGGTGGACATTGGCAATTTTTTTCTGTAACATGAAGCGTGCGATATTATCTACAGAGCCAATAAGCAATACCCCCCACAAGGCAACACCAATTCCGTGTACATGATTACCAGATGCCATCAAAAATAGGGCAAGTGGAATATAAACCGCCATTGATCCGACCACTGGCATCACAGAACATGCTGCAGTCAGCAGGCCCATCAGAACAAATTCATGTACACCGAAAATCCAATAGCCGATTAAAGCTACCAAACCCTGCAATGCGGCAACAATAGGTATTCCTACGGCATTGCTAAAGACCAAACTCCTGAATTCATCCATCACTCTTTGAATGTTCTGGTTATTAAACGGCATATTCTTATGAAGCCAGGTTTCAATATCACTGCCCCCTGTCAACATAAAGAACAACACGACGTACATCATGAATAGATTGCCCAGCCCCGATATGGTGCCGCCTAATGACTTCTGAATGAACGGGATGACCAGTGCATTGAGCTTTGCGATATTCGATGCATTTAAAATATCAAGATTGAATTTATTCAGTAAGTAGATGTTGATCGTTTGTAAGGAAGAATCAATTAATTCAGGGTTTTTAATAACTGGAGATAGCTTTTCCGCGGCTATCATCACAACCCATGCACATGGTAAAACAATCGCAATAATAGAAAGGAATAAAAGGAAAATGGCCGCCAACCATTTACGCCATCCGAAATTGAAGGTCAGCCTTGTCATTGGCTTTTGAAGCAGAATATAGACCGTAACGGCACCCAGAAATGATCCCAAAAGAAAATACATTTCTTTGCCAATTACATAGGCTAACAGGATTAGCAATCCGATAAACAGAATCTGCCTGACTTTAATTGGATGAGCCTGATGAATCATGTGGTCAAAATTAATCAATCTCAGTTCTATTCACGACCGTTTTTTAATAGCAAATGAAATATAATTAACAGTTAATTGTTTTAATTCAGCGATTGATTAATATAAAAGCTGATTACTTTTACGCGCAATTCAATAATAATTCCATTAATCAAAAAATACAATTCATGAAAAATCTATTTTTTACGCTGTTGGCTTTACTTATGATCAGTCATGTCTTTGCACAAGAGAAATTACAAGACCAAGTGAAGCCAGTGATTGCAGAAGGTAAGGCAATCTATAAACTTGAAATGGCTAACCGTTTAGGTCAAAAATTATTCAGTGCAAAGTACAAAGGGAAAGACGCTGCTGAAGGATATGTTTCGTATGTCGAATCAGACAATATAAGGTTGGTGTTTTATTCAGGGGGAAAGGATCAGAAGGTATTAGGAAGTGTGTTGTTTGATGATTCCTTTGATGGAGAAAAAACAACTGTCGATGTTGTCGAAAGGAGCATCAATGCGCAAGAGGCTCAACTGATCAAATTGCGTACAAGTGCATTGTCATTAATTCAGGATGTCTCGACTTTTACGTTGCCTGAAAATGCCACATTCAGCGTGATACCGATGATTTCTGGCCATGTAAATGAGGTGTATGTATTAACCGTTTCGTCAAAAGAAGGTAAGGTGATCTTCGGGAATGATTTTTTATTAATGTTTGATGGGAAATTGAATCTCACAGAAAAAAAATCCTTTCATAGAAATATCGCTTCAGTGAGTTTTGATAAGGATGCTGGTACAGCCAATGATAACGGGAGTACTCATGTACATCTAGCCGAAAACGGAGAAATGGTTTCAGCCACTGATATCGCCACCTTGCTTTTATATGAAAAATTGACTAAGTGGTCGCAGCATACATTTATTTCCGAGAACTATATTTTCTTCTGGAATTATGGTACGCATGATTTACAAGTAATTTCAAAAGCCGCCCCTAAATCTAAATAGTCAACCCCCAAAAGATAAATCCTCATTTTCGTGGCGGTTGTATTATTTATGAAATCCAAGTTATTTCAGAAATAGTTATCAAAAATAAGGATAGATAAAAGTAAACTCAGTACAGTAATTATTTTTCAGTTCAAAAATAGCATGGCTTATTGAGGGCGGGCTATTTTTCACCATACTACTTATTTTTATAGCATGAAAAACCATACTATTTTCTTTTTATTCAGATTATATTAAGTTATTGCATTAAGCTTAAAAAAAGTAGGTCTCAAAAAATGTGAAGTTGTATATTTGCAGTCATGCAATTACTAGACGGAAAATTAGTTTCACAGCACATCAAAGGGGAAATAGCCAAGCAAGTGGCAACACACACTGATTCAGGGAAAAGAGCACCACATCTTGTCGCTATCTTGGTGGGAGAAGATCCGGCCAGTCAGGCTTATGTGGCATCCAAAGTAAAAACCTGTGCTGAATTGGGGTTTCAATCCACATTAGTGAGATATGATGCCGATCTCACGGAAGAAGAATTATTAATCAAGATAGTCGAGTTCAACAATGACACTTCGGTGGATGGTATTTTAGTCCAACTACCATTGCCAAAACATATTTCGGAAAACAAAGTAATTGAAACCATCAGGCCTGAAAAGGATGTTGATGGATTTCATCCGAACAATCAAGGCAAGATGATGTTGAGCCTTCCCGCTTTTATCCCGGCAACACCGTATGGTATTATGTTGATGCTTGAATATTACGGCATTAAGACATCAGGTATGAATTGTGTTGTCATTGGAAGGAGCAATATAGTCGGTACTCCCATGAGCATATTATTGAGCAGAAACACGGAGCCTGGTAATTGCACTGTTACATTATGCCATTCTAGAACAAAAGATATTAAAGGTATTTGTTTGCAAGCTGATCTGATTGTAGCGGCCATCGGGAAACCGAAATTCCTTACGGCTGATATGGTAAAAAACGGGGCTGTCATTATTGATGTCGGAATCAACAGAATCAAGAGTGATGAAACAAAAACCGGTTATAGATTAGTCGGGGATGTGGATTTTGATCAAGTTTCAGAGAAGGCGAGTTATATAACGCCAGTACCCGGTGGTGTTGGTCTGATGACTATTTGCGCACTCATGAAAAATACCATGTTTGCCTATATCAATAATGTTAAGTGATAAGGAGATGGTTATGAGTTCGTACCACGAATCTTTCTTTATTTGAATTATTATTTTCTTTCTATTAAAATCAGTATTCTACAATTTGTTTAGTAACATTCAATTTCATTTTTAATGTGAATACATCATTACCGGTTATGGAAACCTTTTACTCGATTCAGGGCGAAGGATTTTATCAAGGGCATGCCGCCTTCTTCATTCGTTTGGCTGGTTGCGATGTAGGCTGCGTTTGGTGTGATGTTAAGGAAAGTTGGAATGCGGCGCTGCATAACAGTAAAACCATTGCTGAGCTGGTCAGTGAAGTGAAAAATACCGCTGCAGAGATTGTCATAATTACCGGAGGTGAACCATTGATGCATGATTGTTTTGAGTTGACTGCTGCATTGAAAGCAGAAGGATACAGGACGCATTTGGAAACTAGTGGAGCGTATCCGTTAAGCGGTGAATGGGATTGGATTTGTGTATCGCCCAAGAAATTCAAGGCACCTTTGACAAGTGTAGTAAACAAAGCGGATGAATTGAAGGTGGTTGTTTGTAATAAAAGCGACTTTGAATGGGCTAATCAGAATGCGGCGAACGTGTCCGACAACTGTATACTTTTTCTTCAACCTGAGTGGGGAAGGGAGAAGGAAGTACTTCCGAAGATAACTGAATTCATCCATCAGTTTCCTGCATGGAAATTGTCATTACAAATTCATAAGTATATGAATGTGCGATGATTTGAAAGCGGATATAATTTCAATTCAATGCGAATATAGTAAGAAATGTCATCCCCTGAAATGGCACATTATTAAATGGGATCATTTAGAATAGTAAGTTGCTGTGAGTATAGTGCACCATTGGGAATCTCGCATCTTGTCTTCGTTCCTGCTTGTAAGAATATTGGCCAAGTCTCAAGCAAAGACTGTGAAGTGCATGATGTACTTCAGGCAAACGAAATAGTTGATTGTTCCCAAAAAGCTGAGGTGCAATGTGATAGAGGGTATTGTATAAGATATCGTGCACCTTAGCGTACTACTTTTACTCTTAAAGGATTCATTCATCTTTAATCGAGTGTTTTTCAGCTAACCCTATGCAGAAAAAGTATTAATCTAATGGCTGAATCAGTATATTTGCCCGCTCAATAAAAACTATGTTACACGCTCTGAAAGAAACACTGCTTAATCCTGAATGGTATATTCACATGGGTGGTTTGTATTTGATTATTTTTGTGATTTTTGCCGAAACTGGTTTATTCGTCGGCTTCTTCCTGCCTGGTGATTCGTTATTATTCGTTGCAGGAATATATCTGGAGCAGCTGGCTCAGGAGTTTTTCAATGTTCCATATATCCTGATTATTCTGATGATCGCTTTGGCGGGCATTCTTGGAAATTTTGTAGGCTATTGGTTCGGAAAGAAGTCAGGTCCATATATTTACCAACGGAAAGACACCTTCTTTTTTAAAAAGAAGCATCTTTATTCTGCACAGAAATTCTATGAAAAGAATGGCGCTTTGACGATTATTGCCGCCAGATTCCTGCCTATCATCCGAACCTTTGTCCCAATCGTGGCAGGTGTTGTGAAAATGGAGTATAAAAAGTTCGTTCTTTATAATATTATTGGTTCGGTAAGTTGGGTTTTTTCTATGATGATGGCGGGGCATCTGCTGAGCCGCCAGTTTCCATGGATAAAAAACAGACTGGAAATGATTGTCATTCTGATTATTCTTGTGACGACTCTTCCTGTCATTCTTCGGTTTGTATTGGGTGGAAAAAAGGATGAACAGACCGTAGTTTAGTTTCTAGCATCAAAGAAATCAGGTGCGATATTTTTTAAGGGGATTCATATTGAAATCAATGAATCTATTTTTTATGACAAAATCGGTTAGCTGTAATCGTATTACGCAACTTTATACACATTTCATTTTTATCTTATAGATGCCTGTTCATTTCCAAAATTAGGAAATCATTAACTTGTGTTCATATAACGAAAATAAAGTTTCAAATAGTTTGACTAATTGGAATTTGGGAGTATATTTGTCTTCATTCTTAAAAATTTAACATTAGTTTTGGTTAGTTATAAACTTGTTTTTAACAAAAAAAAGAAATAATTCACCTAGTACGCAAACAGTTTTTATGGTTCAAACTTCTACTGGAAACCCTATTACAAATGCTCGTTATCTGCCAGATTTCAATCTTAGTTTGGTGCGTATGGTCTTAGTATTGATTCTTGGAATTGTTTCAATGTATCATGTTGATGCCCAGTCACCGAAATTGGGGATGGCGGCTATAGCACCCGAATGGAATGGAAAGCAAGTTTGTGATGGTTATGATCCGACTCCTATTAATTCACCGACTTTCAGTTATTCAGGTAATGGCATTCAGGAACCATCATACGATTACTCATGGAAGCAAAAAGTAGACGATGGGGCTTGGGAAGATGTTTCTGCAGCTAAAAAATCTCAGTTCATACCTTCTTTTGATCCGCCAGTATTAACAAATACGAAGTCGGGGCAAGAGACTCATCATTATTCGTGGAAATTGGTTGTAACTGATTTAGGCAATGGAGCACAGACTGTCGAAAGTGAAGCATTTACATTAAGTGTAACAAGTTCCATTAGTTCATCTTATAAAGTCGTTTCTCAGAAATCAGCCGATGGTAAGTCATCTATTAATCTGACCGTGTCAGGCGGCTTACCTGGCTATACATATAAATGGTCAAGTCTTGATTCGAAAATCACTTTTCCTTCTTCGCAGATAAACATGAAGGATGCAACAGGTTTGTTGCCTGGTTTATATCAGGTTTTGATAAAAGATAAAAGTTGCCCTGAAGTAAAGCTGGTTATTGATACCAGAAAACCACACACCAAATAATTTAATATTAAAAATGATAACAAACAGTAAACAATCTATTCACTTTAAAAACAAATCCTAAATTATGAGAAAAATCATTATGATTTCGGCCCAGACAATTAGACGTTCTGCCTATGTCTGTAAAAAACTGCCCAGAGGCGCCTTTCTAGCTTTGCTGGTTATGGTGCTTAGTGTCGGTTTAAGCGGCAGCGCCGCCGCTCAGTGTTCTAATATGACACTAAACAACATTACACCAACGTGGAACGGGTTCCAGTTCTGCGATAATGGTTCAGGTTATGACCCTATTGCCATCAGTGGGCCAACACCTACTTACACAGGAACCTGTCTTAACACCCCATCGTATACCTACAAATGGGAATACCGTCCGAATTTCGGCGCGTGGACAACTGTAGCTTCCGGGACCGGAGTTTCCAGCGTTCCTGGATACGATCCTCCTGCACAATTTAACTCCATTACCGGTGCTTCACTCAAAATATTTCAATGGAGAGTTACTGTAACTGATAGTGCAAATTATCAAAGTGGTTTACCTCAAACTGCTACTTCTAGCGGCTATTCTGTTTTTATTGGAAGTCAAATGGCTGGGTCATCAACTTCAATTCGTTCCTGCCCTCCTCCGGGTTCAGGTTCGGGTTCTATCAATTTGAGTATCAGTGGAGGTCTTACCGCTAAAGTATATTCATGGTCTGCAGCTGGTGGCGGTGCCACAGTTCCACCATCTCAAGTGGCTGTTCAAAACCCTTCAGGTCTTACACCAGGGACTTATCATGTAACTGTAACAGATGGCGGTTGCGCATCTTATAGTACCAATGTTACTGTAAGTTCTATTGCTTATGCCAACCCTATCGTTCCTTCTAACGGTTCTTCAACAGTAACCTGTGCTTCGTCAGCCACTGCACCAACTACCCCAACGGTTGTTGATATTTGTGGCTCTGCAATTAGCCCAACTGGTCCTACAATAACAGGTACGTATGCGGGTTGTACAGGTACGAAAATCTATACGTATACTTATACAGATGTATATAGTTATTCATCTAATTGGTCATACACCTATACTATCAATCATACTGCCCACCCTGTAGTTTCGACACCAAACGGATCAAGTACCGTACAATGTCTTTCTGCAGCTACACCACCAACCCCGCCAAGCGGTATTGTGGATGCTTGTGGTACTAGCGTTTCAGCTGTATTAGATTCGACTATTGATGCTCCGACTACCATTACTTGTGGTGGAACAAGAACATATCATTATTCTTATACTGATTGTGCTGGCTTGTCAACGCCATGGTCTTATACCTATACTATATTGCATACTACTCATCCTGCAGAAGTAGGAGGTCCGGTATCCACATCAAGCAATGTACAATGTCTTGCTGATGCGACGACACCGACGACTCTTCCTGTTTTCCATGATGTTTGTGGCAATACATTGACACCTTCTTCTCCGGTTACTGGTGGATCATTCAATGGATGTACCGGCACTAAATCGTATACTTACACTTATACTGATTGCGCCAGTTTAAGTTCTACATGGACTTACACGTATTCTATTGATGATAACACAGCACCTACATTTACTGCACCTTCAAACACGACCATCTATACTAATGGAAGTTGTAATTACGACGCGTCTGTTGTAGTTACAGGGGATGTGACAGATGAATCGGATAACTGTTCAACTGGATTAAATGCGACCTATAGTGATGTAGTGTCAAATGGTCCATGCACAGGTTCAAAAATTATTACCCGTACATGGAGTTTGGTTGATAATTGCGGTAATCATGCAACTAATCAGGATCAAATTATTACGGTTACCGATAATGTACCACCTGTAGTTACAACTGCAGCAAATGCATTGGATGCTAGTCTGGAATGTAACGATGCAGCGGGTCTTACGGCAGCTTTAGCTGCAGCACCTAGTGCGTCAGACAATTGCAGTTCTGCTACTATCCACTTGGTTTCTGATAACACTGCAGCCGGTAGTTGTGCAAGCAATTATGTAAGAACCCGTGTTTGGAATTTTACAGATGCTTGTAGTAATACCAGTGCTGACTATACTCAAACCATCACTGTTGCTGATCATACAGCACCAACAGGTAATGCTCCTACAGCTCAATCTTCATCAACTTGTCAGCCTTCACAAGTTGAAGCTGAAGGTTTATTTGATGCTACATTAGCTGCCTCTGGTTATTCAGATAATTGCAGTGGTGTAACTGCTACATTGGATAATGCAGTAGTAAGTGGTAACCCTTGCAACTGGGTAGTTACTTATTCGTTCACTGTAT
>CAIQUX010000144.1 GCA_903875055.1 uncultured Bacteroidota bacterium | reverse complement strand
GTTACAGACTTGATATAAATATTGATTAGTACATTCGGTAAACTGTCGGTGCCTTTCAATATGTTCTGCTGATCAGTATCTGACTGAAGATAGACATTGCTAAAATACGCATCGCCTTTCGTTTCGTCGATCATAGAACTATCGTACCGAATATAATACAGGCTATCTGTCTTGCTATCAACAGTATGCTTTATGAGGTGACTGAGCAGCGATTTTTTATTTTTGCACCAATACCAATAAGCACCTCCGGCGAGCAGGATGATAAAGAGAAGTAGAAGCCGCATGCTAAGTTTCATAATGGTTTTTTAATCGTTTTGGGTATTTTGTACTTTATTGGAATTATCGTTTCTTCATAAAAGCACTTTTAGAAAGGATAACCGATAGCTATGTTGAATACAAGATTTTCGCGCCGCCATGCTCCGCTTCCAATGTTGATTTCGTTCATGACCCAACGTCGATTTTCATTATTGAAAGGTTTACGGAGCGGCATACCCAGATCGAATCTGATCAATAATACTTTTAGGTCATATCTCAGACCCACACCCGCAGCGACAGCCAGTTCTTTGTAGCTATCTTTTTTTAACTGTCCGGCTCTGCCGAAAAGGAATGTGTCTTTTGTCCAGGTATTCCCTGCATCCACGAATATCGCTGCACCGAAGCTTCCTATCAGAGGAATTCGTAATTCGGAATTCAGTAGAAATTTATAGTCACCTCCGATGATCAGATAATAACGTTGATCTTCTATGGTAGGCAAATATGAACCTGGCCCAAGATGTTTAATCCTGAAACCTCGGATGGAATTTGAACCGCCCACGATATATTGTTTCGAAAAGGGAAGCATGTTTGAATTGTCATAAGGCAGACTGGCGCCGAATTGGGCCCTGTTAGCCCAGCATATTTTTGCGGGGAGTTTTTTCTGATATCTGAATTCCAAATCACCTTTCACATATTGAGCAAAGGGTGTTTTGAAAATCTTGTTTTGTCGTACACCATCATTGCCTGTAGTCAGTCCCGCCACATTGCCGCTGATATCGACACTTGCATTCATATACCACAGGTCGCGCGACAATGGATTGAGCGTATTGCGTGTATAACTATAGAATGAACCTACTATGGCTTCGGAATAGACATTGGTGAGTATAGAAGGATTGTGAGCAGCTTCGGCATAATATTCGGCGCTGACATCCGATGATTTTATATAACTGATGGCGACAGGTGCCAACGTATGTTCCTTGTTGCTGGTTTCTTTCCAGTTGAATTCATATTGCATCCGAAATACGTTTTTGGTATAGAATCCTTGTTTCCTGAACCATTCGTAACCTGTCAGCATGCGTGTATGCGGTGTGTAAAAATTGCTTTCTTTGAACTTCAGAAATGGGACGATGAAACGCGGAAACGATAACGATGCTTCAGCTCCGGCCCGGTAGTTATTGTTTTTTTTCAATGAATCGGAGAAGGAGACTTCTAATCCTCCATAGGTTTTGAACGTAAGTAATTCGGCGTTGCGGAAGGTGTTCCTGTTTTTCCAGTTGAGACTGAACTGCGAACCGACATATTTATTCTCTTTCGAGAAAGCGTCGATCTGGGCCTGAAACGATTTTTTCTTTGAAGGGGTCAGGAAATATTTTACGTCCAGGTTGTAAGGATCGCCTGCGGCTGACGTGAATGGCGTAAACTGGTTTTTGACAAATTTAAACGTGCCGAGATTGATAAAGCGGTTCAGTGTTTTATTCTGTTCGGTGACACTATAAATAGAATGCGGACGATATGTAACAATTCGTTTGAATAAGGATGAATTGAATTTTTTACTGTCGAATAGAATCAAGCTGTCATATAGAATCCAATTCTGAGCCAGAGTATCCATATTAGGCGTCAATAAATTATAATTCGGAAAGAGACTGATCTTATGTATCGTATATGGATGTCTTGCTTTTTCTGGTGTACCTTTTTTTATATTGAGAAAAAGATTCACACCATGATCACCTATGGTACTGTCTGCATAGGCCATCAGGTAATCAGGATTGAAGAAATAATAGCCTTGTGTTTTCAATACCATATCAAGTCTCGAGCGTTCTGATGTTATGTCTTCAAGATTATACGATTTGCCTGTTTTTAGAATACTTTCCTTTTGTTGCTCCTTTTCCAGCAGACTTCGTAACGATGAACTATCGCTTACCCAGGTAATGCTTTTTATCAAATATTGTTGTTCTACTCGGGCTTGATAATGAGCTTTCAAAAAATAGCTATGACCTGAAGTATCTCCTTGTACCGACGAATGAAAGTATCCTTCGTTTTCGAGTAATGCCTGCATATTTTCCATGGTGGTAACCGGATTCACCAGACTGCTTAAAACAGGAGGTTCACCGAGTTTGTCACGAAGAAATACCTTAAGCCCTTTTTTTCGTTTCGGTTCACCAATCACATACCACCACCAGACTTTGTAGGGTCGACCTAACAAGAATTTGTTCCGTCTCGGTCTTGCCGCAACGCGTAATTTTTTTCGCAGTGTACTTTTGGAAGTTTTTACGGCGGCACTTTTTTCTATGCTTATGGTGGCACCTTTATATATTTTTTCATTAGGTGGTAGAAAATGGCTGACACCACAGGCATTGAGAAGGCCCAGGCAAAGGATTAGACAATAAAGCTTTTGTGATTTCATTATTTTTTTCCGATAGTGCTTTTACTGAACATCTCTTTGAACTTTTCGTAATCCATGGTCAGGATGAATGAAAGACCTGTTTCAACGACATAACCATCCATGATGACTTCAAATTTGTTTTTAGAATAGGCCCTTATCATGTATTTGCCATCCTTACTCAGTTTGTAATTGATGGTGGCATCAGGCATATACGATGCGGAATTCTGTTGACGTGCTTTGGCACTTTTGTCCTGCCCTTCAACACCAAGGTTTTTACCGACACTGATCGATAAGCGATCGTCCATGAAACGTTTTGTGACACCGATATTCAGGTCAGTACGTTGTTGCTCATCGCCTGAACTATAATCGCGATACGAATTGAGATTAAGATCGATGTCGACGCCTTTGATAAGATCAGAAGCAATCTGGTCAAGTGCTGCTGAAAGGAATTTGCTGACGCTTTGACGGGCGATATCACTCACGCCACCGTCATTTCCTTTAAAGAAATCGGTGCTTTGTTCGCCGACGAAGCGGTTCAACACCAAGAGTGAAAATACCTGCTTGTTGATAGCCGACGGATCGGCTCTGAGTTGAGTCAATTTGTTTTTGACCGTGGTGACGATAAGATTGCTCAAGCCTTGGTTTTCATCGGGAAGTTGTATGTCGAATGATATTTCAAGTTTCTTCAATGTTCCTTTCATAAAAAGTAAGACCCTGAAAGGGATACGCTGATTAAAGGTGTTGGCAGTCTTGTCATTGACATCGCCCAATTCATTTCCAACCAGATCGATGGCTGTCGTATTGGCAATATATTCAGCCTGGATATTCACCTGTGCATCCATGGGATCTCCGGCAAAGGCTATGGTACTTCCGCTCAGCAACGTAAACTGACGTTCAAGAAATTGATAATGCAGGATATAATGTCCTTGGTCAAGATTGTAATTTCCTGCCAACAAGATATTTCCTCCCGGATCTACGCCAATGGAAAGTTTCGCATCTCCTTTGAATTTTAGTTCATCGCCTGTTGACGGATCGATGACCACTGTAAGTGCTGCCTTGGGTGATAGGTCTACATTGAGGTTGTAATTGATAAAGGACGAAAAGGCATTCTTCTCAGGGCCATTGGGAACAAACAATAATTTTTCGGGCAATGCGAATGTATCTGTATCGATAAATCGTACAACTGAGCGAGCTGCTTCCTTACTCACATTTTTCTCAGGCAACACGACCGTGACATCAGTGTTGTCATTCAGACTAATTGAACCTTCGATATCTGGTGATGCAGTATTCCCTGTAAGGTTGACATCCGTATTGACAGCAGCGAATCCGTAAATAAAGGCGTTACCGGCTTTGGGAGTATTGACAATGATGAAGTCCTTGGAATGGATAGTCATGTCGAGGTCAAATTCAGTCATGGATGTAGAATGCAATTTGCCATTGACAACCATACTTTTGTTGTTGGAATCTAAGATTGTGAAATGATCCAACAGGATGTCGGGGTAGTTCAGAGTTATTTTTTGCCCTGTCATTTTATATAAGGTTCCGAATTTGGTAAGTCTGAATGATGGATCTTTCAGATTGAGGACGCCATTCCAATGAGGTTCTGAAAATTTCCCTGAAAGTTTGATTTTGCCATCGATACTTCCTTTGCTATCACTGATGATACCTTTTGTGAAGCCTTCGAGTGCTGCCAGGTTGAAACGGTTCAACAGTATATCGGCATCAAATTGCTTCTCGGTATTATTCAGGAAATATTTCCCTTTGGCATAAGCATCATTTTCATTTTCGCTGAGAATTATTTCAGCCGCTATCGTCTGTTCATTTTCCTTGGTGGCATTCAATGTCAAGGTGCCGACCGTATCTTGTTTGATGATTAATTGACGGATTGTCATGTTACCTTCAAAGGCTGGAATGGTCTTGTCAAATTCACTCACTTTTAGTTTCGCGTTAATGATACCGTTAGCTAGCATGGTGTCTTTGTTCAGAAGCGACGTAAGCGTGCTGATGGCGAAATCGGTTATTGAAATATTGATAGGACTGTTAGGTATTGTTTGCTCACTTTGCGCAGAAATTGATGACTGATTGTTGGTCAAGGTGAAATGGTTCGCATTGAATCCTTTCGGAGAATACGAAAGTGAATTGTCAGGCGCTATTGACCAATTCTGATAATTCAGCATCATCTTATCCTTGAGTCGAAGTGTATATTCTCCATCATGGATAGCCACGGTGGCACCGATTGCATAATGGGTTTTCCCTTTTTCATCTTTGGTGGAGCCATCTATCATCATTGTATCTTTTCCGATAAAGCCTGCAATATTGGTGGCAAACAAGTTGATGACCGGTGTTGAGAACGTATCGACTTTCAAGGTATACTGCACTTGTTGATTGGCAGAGAGGATGTTTATTTTGCCTGACGCTACATGAAAGTTGTTGTAATGTAAAGAAGGGATGTCGGCTATCAGATTCAAGGCGCTGTCTGTTGCATTAGAAGCATAGGAACCTTTGAATGAAATGGAATCGTATTTTCCAAGGCCTTTGACAACTGTTTTGATGAATGGATCTTCACGTATGATGCCATCGAATACGATTTGTTGAGGCGGGAGATTGACCTCGGTCAAATTCATGAAATGGTAATACCCATTTATATAATTGAGGAATGAAGGATAGAGGTTTTTGTATTGAAAGACACCGTTTGCATTGGCATCTATCATAGGAGATCGCAATGTCATATGTTGCCTGCCATTGCTTCCTGTCGCCCGGGCCACTATGCTATCGATATTGGCGTGTTGTTGATTGATGGTCAATCTGATCGAATCAACCCTGAATAAGGCATTGACATTATCTGGCGATAAATCGTCAATTCGGATATGGGATTTCAGCGATACATTTAAGGTATCCGATGTCAGATGTAACGCATGTAATCGGGCGGTGTCGATATGTAGTTGAATATCACCGGTAGGATATTTTTCACTCATATCGCCCTTCATTTCAAAACTAAGTTTCAGATTTTGATCATCGATATTGCCTGCACTCACAAGTAAGCCATGTTCTGCATTGGCCGTCACATTAAGATGCTGGTATGGGTACTTGTTAAAACCGACTGTAGCGATCTTGGTCTTCATATCCAGACTCAATGTTTTGGGTTCATATCCTCTTCCTTTGATATTTGATGACATGGTGATAACAGATAGTAGACTGTCTTGCTTCAATAGCTTTCCCAGTTCAAACTGATTGGTTTCAATGATGAGGTCATAGTTGAATTTGTCTTCATGACTAAAATCCTTCACATAACCTTTTGTTCTTATGGAGCCGAAGCTTCCGTCGAAATGCATATCCGAATAGATATTATTCTTGTTACCGCTGACCTTTCCTGCAAGGGTAATCAAAGCTGGCAACTCGATGGACGTCGGTTGATTTTTTTCTGGAATGAAAGCCAAGAGTAAATTCCTTTCTATCTGACTTTCATTAAAAGCGGCGTCGTATTGAAGTAAGGATGGATTGTCAATATGCTTGAATCTGGCATTGGCATCCAGCCGCACTGAGGTACCTTTCATATTCACTGAAAAGATCATATCATAGAGGCTTCCTGTTGCTTTGGCCGTCATTTCCACAAAAGGTGGTAATTGCCTGTAGGCTTCAGGCGTCAAGGTCATGAAATTGCCTGCGTCCTGCTTTGTCATATGGCTTGCCAGCAAGGTGATATCGAACTGGATTTTTTTTACATCGTTCAGGTCAAACAAAACCGCCTTCGCTTTCATGTTCGATCCACGCAAACCTGAAAGTTGCAGGAAAGGAATATCAAGTCGTTGAAGACTTCCTTTCATTCGTGTATCGATATGCATTATCTGATTCCTGAATTTTGATGAAGGGAATGATTTCTTCAATGAAGGAAAAAGCATCGTCAGATCGTTGAAGGCAAGGGTGCTTTGAACCAGCTCAACTTCTATCACCGAATGTTCGGGATGCAAGGTCAAGGCCTTTGTATCATCAACCTGAAGACGGATGACGTTTTTAATAAGGCTTTGAGGTGTTTTTGCAAATAGTTCATCGGCTATGATCTCACGTTGATTGTATCGAATATTTGCGTGAAGCGTATCAATCGAAAAACCACTTCGGTCATTGGCATGTAAGTGTGTGATCAAAGCCCTCATACTATCGGGTGTATAATTCACATCATTTGCATGAAGGGTGAATGATGTCAATGCGATATGATTCGGGTCGAACCCTTCGTTTTGGTAGGGTAGAGCCCTATCCATACTGAACGTATTCTCATTCAAAACAAGCGTATTTGCAGACAGTTTCCAACCGACAGAGGCGGATGATGAATCGGGGATATCCTTTTTCTCCGGCACAGGCAATGTCATGCGGATATCGGATCGGTTTAATGAGAATTTATCCATTCGGATATCCTCTTTTTTTAGGTCGAGGATGGCTTTGCTGAAGGCGGCATCATGTATGTTGTTGGCATATTGCAAACCGCTTATTTGATCCTGAATATCCACGAGCAAATTGTGTATATCGATTTTACCAGCCGTTACGATCAACTGATTCTCAGACGGAGCCGATGACGTTTTGGAATTTGACGTTCGATAGGTAAGTCTGTTGAAGCGGATACCATAGGCGATAATTGTGTTTGCGTCAAACTGCAATTTGTCTGGCTGGAAGGTATTTATGCTTGCATCAAATGTATCCAATGATGCATGCAGATTAGAGCCTCCGAATGAATCGAGCAGATGAATATTGACATGGTCGAGTTGAATACGTTGCAGTCGTATGGCAGTAACAGATGTATCAGAAATGGTTTTCGTCTTCTTCCCGGCAAAGGCATCCAAGATGAACTGGTAGTTGTATAAGGAGTCATATGTTTGACGACGAAGGGTGAGACTGGTATTTTTCAGCCCTATGCGTTTGATATCGGTTTCACCGGAAATGAGTTTAAACAACGCAATACGGATACTTATTTTTTCGGCATACAGCAACGAATCCCCATGCTGATCTTCGACGTACACTTTTGTCAATTCAAAATCATTGGGCAGATGAAAATCAATGGATACAATTGAGAAGTTGGTATTCAATTTCGAATGTAGATAGGAGCCGATCTTTTCTCTGAGTAGATTTTTCCCTGAGATCGTATTCAAATAGACAGCAACGGCACCACTTAAGAGTACTGCGAAGACAAAAAGGTATGTCAGTATTTTGACAATTATTTTAAGTAATTTCATCAGCAATCAAATCTGTTAAAGTGTATCGAAAATGTATCTCAAAGGTGGGGCTTGGAAATCATGTACGTGTTATGGAATAACCAATAACACTTACAGAATTCATATGTTTTAATTCGGCATTCTAAACTAGTAATGGTAAGTGTTTGATGAGAATAGGTCTCAGTTTTCATGAAGTGACATAGCTTTCATTAAAAGCTATTAGAAATAAAAGGCCATTTGAGAGTTTGAGCTGTCAATATTTGATAGGTAAAATAGCATAAAAATATTTTTCAATTTGAGAGGGATGAGTTGATATCATCTTATTGACATTTATTTCGTTTCGTTTTCATTGGAAATCATACGTTCCTTTTTAGCTTTCTTTTTGAAAAAGCCGCGTAAAAAGAAATTATGTTGGGCAGCTTCAAGATCTTCATTTAATTTCAGGGTACTGCTTTCAAGGTTTTTCATGGTCTCTTTGAGATGATTGCCAGTCGCCTCGTCATGGAGTAAAACACCTATACTCGCATTGGGATTGTTGATAGAATGTTTAAGGTCAGCGACCAATAGATTTGCCTTGTCGGCCATCTGTTGCAATTGAAGAACAGTTGCTCTGGCTGAATTGAATATGACAGTATCTGTGACCAGATCATTTGCAAAGGTTCCCTTCTTGTTTAATCCTTCACTGAATCCTGCTAGTAAGTTTGTCAATTGTTTCGCCTTGATGGAGGCCTCTTGTAATGATATGGTTGCTGAGTTTATATGTTCATACACCGAATTGTCATTCAGTAGTTTGCCGATGGTTCCTTCACCCTGAACAATCTTATGGCTGATTGTACTGAAGTCTTTCGTAATCAGTAACAGATTCTTATTATTTTCCTGCAAAATACCGATCATTTCATCGGTGGAAAGCGATTTTTCAACGCCGAGTGTGTCACCTTCCTGCACTTCGGGCGAGGATGAACTTCCTCCGTAGATTTCCAGTATTTTATTTCCGATGAGACCATCGGTGCCAATTTTGACCATGGCATCCTTGCGGATATATTGTTGGGTTTTGATTTCAATTTTCATTGTGACTTCGACCTGTGATTTTCCATAGAAATGAAGTTTGCTCACCGTCCCGATTTTGACGCCGGAGAACCAAATATTGTTTCCTGCCTGTAAGCCGCTTACATTATCAAAGAGTGAAATTACCGTCATCTTCTTTTTAAAAGTTTCATGCAGATTGCCTATCATAAGGATACCGGAGATCAGAAACAACAAACCGACCGAGACAAAGAGACCGACGATGACCGCGCGTTTATTTTTTATTTCATTCATGATTTAGTGTATGAGATTGTAATTGAAGTATTTTTTTATGTCCTCATCTTTCGATTCAAACATCTCTTGAAAGGTACCTGTCTGCTCGAACTTCCCATCCAACAGCATCGCGATGCGGTTACTGGTATTTTTGGCACATTGAATATCATGTGTGATAATCACTGAGCTTGTATTATAGGACTTTTGAACCTGATTAATCAGGTCATTGATTTCTCCGCTGGTAATAGGATCTAGTCCTGATGTCGGTTCATCATACAGCATGATTTCCGGTTTGAGTATCAGAGTTCGTGCTATGCCGATTCGTTTTCGTTGACCTCCGGAGAGATCTGAAGGCATCTGGTTTATCTTGTCCTTCAAGCCGACTGCTTCCAGTGCTTCTTCAACGGCATTATTAATATCAGCTTTGCTAAGGCCTTTGACATTCATGGTAAGTGGGAAGGCAAGATTTTCGTATACATTCCTGCTATCATATAAGGCACTGCTTTGAAAAGAGAATCCGATACGGCGTCTAAGATCATTAAGTTCCTTAGGCGTCAACTTGTCGACTTGCTGGTTCAGAATGATGACTTCACCTTTGTCGGGTTTGATCAGACCGACCATAATTTTAATCAAGACCGACTTGCCCGATCCAGACTTACCAAGCACTGCTATGTTTTCTCCTTTCAGTAATTCAAAATCAATCCCTTTCAGCACCTCAAGATCACCGAACGATTTATTCAAACCGCTGATTGAAATCACGGTTTCGTTTATTATTTTATAATATTCTTGTTCATTCATCATTAAAAGAATCGAAACCAATTCGCGACCTGAACAATGACTATTTCTTCCAGAAAGACCAGAAACATGGCGAGTACGACAGCTTGGTTGGCAGCCATACCAACACCTCGTGTGCCTTGGGTGGCATTATACCCTTTGTAGCACCCGATTATACCGATAGTGAATCCGAAAACGATGGACTTGATAACTGCTGAAAATATGTCGAGAAAGGTGATTGTCTTAAAAGCATTCTGATAAAAACTGATCACACTAGTTGCTTCTTCAGAATGGACATTGAGATACGAACCCAAAAGGCCTATAAAGCTGCAATACAAAGCTAATATTGGAATAGTAATTGTAGTAGCGGCAACGCGTGTAACCACTAGATACTTGTATGGATTTATAGCGGATACTTCCATAGCATCTATCTGTTCAGTCACTTTCATAGAACCAAGTTCTGCTCCAATACTTGATCCCACCTTGCCTGCGCATATCAAGGCAGTGACCAATGGCCCAAGTGCTTTAACGATAGCAATACCGATTAAGGAAGGAAGCCAGGATGCGGCACCGAATCCTTCCAAAGAAGGTCTTGATTGTTTGGTAAATACGATACCGACAATAAATCCGGTCAAGGATATTAAGGCCAATGATTTCAATCCTACTTCGTAACATTGATTAATAACTTCTCTGATATGAAAGGGAGGTTTGAAAAGTTCCTTAAAGAATCGAGTGACAAAGCAATAGCCATTGCTCACGTCGGTCAGGTATCGGTCTATACCTATAGAGAATACGGTATCTTTCGTTTTCATTTTTGCTTTGAATGTTACCTTGTTTGATGGGACTTATCATTTTGTTCTCCTTGAGTGCCTTACGTGTGTTTAAATCTATTTCAATGTGATAAATTCCATATTTCATACACTAGAAAAGAGCAGGTTCATTCTATTTTATTTTCTTTTTGTTTCCAAAACATTCCATGATGTTCGAGAAATATTTATTCCGTGTTTCATCTGAAATGGATAGTTTGATATCAGTTTTAGAATAGCCAATTTTAAAAAGTGACTGATAAGCCATGTCTGTTTATGTGTTTTCGGCTGTACTGTCATCTTCGTTGGAATTATCCCGATTTTGAGTATTTTCAGTATCGTATTCATTATATTTCATGTCGCATATTTCATGTCGCTTGTTTGAAGTAATTCATTGATCTTGCCTTGTCAAAGGTGAGTCCATTCGAGTGAATTAGCCTTACATCTATAGCTGTTTTAATTGTATTTTTCACATGTTTGCCCACCAAATCCTTAATATGATAGGGGCTAGATTTTTTGTTAATGTTCTTTTGTCGTAATAAAAACTTTCTATATTTATCAAAATATATTACACATGAAACGATTATTACCCTTGATTTGTTTAGTCTTATTCTCATTTTTCAATAGTCGTGCACAGGTAAGTACCATGCCCTTTTCACAATCGCTGGATACTTATCTTCCGATTAACGGCACCATTGTGGATGCACCGAATGAAGATGATGTTTTTCATTCAAACCTTCCAATTGGGTTCAGTGTCAACTATAACGGTACCATGACCAGTAAATTCGGAGTCTGTACCAATGGCTTTATTGTGATGGATAGTCTATTTCATTCCGGTATCTGGACAATGAATTCCAATAGCGTCAATGAGGTGAGCATCTTGCATGCCGATCTTCAGAATACAAATGCAAGCGGTCATATAGAATATGTGACTCTTGGTACGGCCCCCGACAGGGTATGCATCATCCAATGGAAAGACTATGGTGTATTCGGCGTGCCGTATTGCCATCTGAATGCCCAGATTCGAATTCATGAAAGCACAGGTTGTATTCAATTGTATTATGGGTATAATGCCTATTCAACACCCGCAGGAAGGACGTTCTATGCAGGATT
>CAIQUX010000143.1 GCA_903875055.1 uncultured Bacteroidota bacterium | reverse complement strand
TGTGTCTGACTACATCCATTTGCGGTGAGCGTAATTGCATAAATCACATTCACAGGACTGGTGGTCGTATTGATCAAGGTTTCTGTAATCGCTGCGCCACTGCCACTACCGAGCGCATTACTAATACCGGCAACAACAGCACGTGTCCAGCTGAACGTCGCACCTACTGTGGCACTCGTAGCGGTATACGTCGTGGATACATTACTGCATCGACTTTGCGTGAGACTGCTGCTTAAGCTGGGTGAAGGATTGATAATGATATAATTAGTCTTTGTTTTTGTGCTACTTCCATTTGCATTCGTAGCAGTCAGCGTGACTGCATAGGTTCCTGCAGCTGCATACGTGATGACAGGATTTTGCAAAGTCGAACTAGACGGTGTGCCTCCTGTAAATGTCCAGCTCCAAGATGTCGGACTGCTGCAACTGGCATCCGAAAAAGTAATCGGGTTTCCGGCACACACGGTTGTCACGTTCGCTGTAAAATCACTTGCGGGAGGACTACCTGGTCCGAATACGGTAGAAGAAAAAAGTCCGCGACCATGTGTCGCTGCAATCAACGTTTTATCTGAACTTCTCATCTGAAACATATCCACTCTGACATTGGCAAGACCATTGTTATTGGCTGCCCAGACAGGTGACGCGACTGTGATATCGGTTGTTGACCAAACCCCTAACTCAGTTGCCAGAAAAACTTCACTTAGATTATTAGGATTATAGATAGCCCATCTCACCGGCATATCTGGCAAGTTACCTTCCTTATTAGCCCAAGTGGTTCCGCCATCTGTAGTTCTCCAAACAGATATGACTCCATAATTAGAGAAGGTCACCAACAAATCATTTTCTGTTGCTCCGATTTCTACACAAGAAATACTTGTGCTGATTGACCATGGAGATCCCGATCCGCTTATATTGGTACTCGTCGGAGATCCCTGCGCATTGGTCACTTTGAATAATTGTCCGTTATCCGTTCCTACAAATAATGTGGTGGTTCCAGCAGGCCCATAAGGTGATACCCTGATATGAGTCGGCATTCCGGACATTCCGGTTACGGTCAATTGCACACCTGCATTCGGTGTCGGATTTGTAACACCTGACACTCGGGTCAACTGGGTAGTCGAATAGGCTGAGTACAGGATATGATTGGCATCATCATAATCGGCCGGGTTAATAAAATCGCCAATACTGCCATCGGTGACACTTGAGAGAATCTGAGTAGATGTCGCCCAATTATCATTCGTGCGATAGTAATTATTATACACATAGGAAGCGATCTGATAGGTCGGATTCGTTTGGTCAATAAAACAGAACGCGCCATCACCACCATTGACATTTACTGTGGAATTCATTCCAGCGGAGCTGAACTTATGTGTTCCATTATCCTGTGCTCCGGCCAGAAAATAATTGACTCCGCAACCGGGATGAATGGCGCAGGAATAAAACTGAGTCACGTTATAACCCGTGTTCTTACTTGAAAAAGTCGGTGAGGCTAATGTCAGATTGGAGGAATAATAGATTCCACCATCATTACCAAAGACTCCGATTGAGGATGAGCCAGGTTGGTACATAATAGCATGCTGATCAGCATGAACAGCCGGTCTCCCGCAATTGCCAATCCAATTGGTCAACTGTGTCCACGAAGATCCTGCATTGGTAGTTCTCATGATATCGACACCACCGGCAAGCACTGTCGATGCATTTAATGGGTCAACTGCCAGTATCAGATCATACCACGATTGTCCTCTGGTCATGTCAGAGGAAGAAGAGGCACAACTCTGGTCAAACCATGCAGGCATCGTGCAGGTCGTCCAGGTAGCTCCTTTGTTGGCTGAGGTATAAATTCCTAACATGGAACCGTTTGCTGCAGAGCTTGCAACCATGGCATAGATACGATTGGCATCTGATGGAGCCGTTGCGATTTCGATTCGTTGGAAACCAGTTGTCGGGAATCCATTGCCGCCAATACTGGTCCAGGTGGAACCTGCATCGATCGACTTATAAATACCACCGGTATAGAATATTCCCATGCTGGCATACATGGTACCATCGGCACCGATTTCGACATCAGCGGCATAGGTGTTTGAAGTTGCACAAACACCCGTATTGGTCCCTAGCACACTCGTCCAGGTAGCCCCACCGTCCAAGGAACGGAAAAGACCGCCATTATTACAATAATGACTTCTTGTGGCGGCAAATACGGCACCGGTAGTAGGATGTACAACTATTTTCTGCACATAATCAAAATTACTATTATTGTTGGTGGCTGCCAGTTGATTCCATGTTGTTCCGCCATCCGTTGTCTTCCAGATACCTAAGCCCCGAACGGCATCAGCATTCCCGAAACCTTCACCGGTACCTGCATAAAAGACCTGATGATTACTTGGCGTATAGGCGATGGATGTCACGGCCATATTGGCCCAGAAACTATTCACACTGGTCCAGACAGGAGAAGCGACTGTGATATCATTCGTTACCCACAGTCCTCCGTCAACCGCCCCTGCCCACACCTTCTTGTTGGTGGCGTCATTGGGATCGAACATAATAGCCCGGGTGCGGCCTCCTACATTATTAGGTCCCCGCTCCACCCAGTTGGAAACAAGAGGCGCAGAGTTCGAAGCAAATTGCTGCGTTATATAATCCATAACCGGCAAGAGACGTTCTTTGGGGACTGCTCCCAACAATGGATCTCTGGTAAGCCTGAACTCTTGATTCATGGCCGCTTCTGGATGGTCTCCATCAAAATTTGAATCAAGGTATAGATTGCCTGATTGTTGCGCATTCACTGTAACAGCCATACAAGCCAGTACAGCCAATAAGAATAGTTTATTCATACTATCAATTAGTTAGGGAGCAAAGATAAGTTTAATCAACGTGCATTTAAAAGAAGTAGTCATACCGATTGGAATTTTGTAATGGCTCAAATTTCTTTCTGCTTCATTTGTTCTAAACAAAATAACCATCAGCCTTTACCACTATTTGTATCTAAAAGTTTTTAGTCTACCCTGAATATGACATTGGTATAATATGTTATCACTTTGCTGTATCATAGACCGCCAGCCAAAGAAAAATCGCCTAAATGAATCACAGCCTTTCATACTCGCAAGACATTCAAGATGAATTTTTGGGTTTCATGTTTTGTATTCCGGTCACAGGGGCTTAACTTTATTTTTCAAAATAAATCTTATGAGGGCCGTTATTATCGATGACGATGAATTGAACATTGAGCTGATTGATTTTTTTTGTATAACCTATGCCGATTCAGTTGAGGTTGTCGGTGTTGCTGAAAGTGTAGAAGAAGGTATCGCAGTTATGCAGTATGAAAAGCCCGATCTGGTGTTTCTGGATATAGAACTGGGTATCGGGACCGGCTTCGATATCCTGCTGGCCATCGACCAACCTGAAGTCATGGTAATCATTACCAGTGCGTTCGACCAATATGATCTTGAAAGAATAAATATCTGTTTGATTGATTATCTGTTGAAGCCTCTTCACATTCCCCAGTTTGTGTTAGCCATAGAGAAATGCCAGGCCGAATATGACAAACGAAATAAGTTGGAGGAGCCTGAAATCGGGTATCGGAGTAAATCCCAGAAATCCAAACTGATGACAGTCATACCGCAAAGCAATTCCTCCGTGCATCTGTCGATCGATACTATTTTTCGAATCGAATCTAAAAAAAAGCAGACAAGGATTTACACGAATGATATGCAAACTATCGAAACATCGCTCACTATCGATGACCTTGAAAATTTGCTTCCACCTTATCTTTTTTTAAGAGTTCATCCGTCCCATATCGTTCATATAAAGAGTATAATCAGTCTTGATATATCCCCTAAAAGTTTTCTGATCATGAACGACCAGACAAAACTGCCCGTTTCCGCCTCCCTGAAAAAAAAGATTGCCGCGAGACTGTCACGATTTTAAGGATCAGAGTTTGGGAGTTCATTTCAAACTTCATTCCCCCGTTATGAAAGTACCGACCTTGGATAAGCCATAGATTCAGATTCCAAAACCATGACGGCCATCAGAAAATCAGATATAAAAGCATGACGTCCATCATATAAATCAGATTTTACACGTTGTACATTTGTCGTGCTTTATGGCATGTAAACACAGTTGTTCAAACTAGCATGACTATTCTGAAGTGGTTGCAGTGAGATTCCTTTGAACTGATGTGTCTATCGATGCACTCATGACAAATAAATAAAAACTGCCTTATGAAATTCCCTTCCCTCCAGTTGATTTACCGCAATGCGGGACTTACCCTGAAACGTTTTCCTATGACGCTTATGGCTGCCGCAGGGGCCAGCACCATCGGTATGATCATTCCACAATCAGGGCTTAGCGTCTATGAAAACCGCTTATGGCTGCTGCTGATGATGTTTGCCATCGCCATCCCGTTCTCCTTCGCATTGACGTCTTTCAACGAGCGAAGAAAGACATCGACCACTGTTCGTCTCGTTTCGACATTGCTGCTGATTCTTCTCTCTGCTTTGTTCTACATCACAAGTCTGGGCCTTACACAGGATAATCAGATCATACGTTTCCTGCTTTTCAATATCGCGGCTATCCTGTTGGTTTCGTTCTCACCCTGTATCGGGAAAGGCAATATCAACGGATTCTGGCAATACAACAGATTCCTGTTGCTTCGTTTTCTACTGGCAACGTTTTTCTCCCTGGTCCTGTACCTCGGCATCATGGTTGCCATCTTTGCGCTGAACCAGCTCTTTAAGACCAGCATCAATATCTTTGAAGAGATCTGGTTCTTAACCATCGGCATCTTCCATACCTGGTTTTTCCTTTCAGGACTGACAAGCGATTATGATGAACTTGACCACAATACCGATTACCCTCGCGGACTGAAGATCTTCACGCAATATGTATTGCTGCCTTTACTGAGTATTTACCTGCTCATCCTCTATGCCTATTTGCTGAAAATAATTTTCACAAGGCACTTCCCCGAAGGCTGGGTTTCAAATCTTGTCTTGGGCTTCTCGATCACAGGTATCTTTGCGTTGCTTCTTATCTACCCTTTGCAGGAACAGGCCGGAAACCGCTGGATCAAGATGTTTGCCCGTTGGTTTTTTCTTACTTTGATTCCCCCTGTTCTCCTCCTCTTCCTCTCTATTATGCGAAGAATCGGCGATTACGGATTTACCGAAAACCGTTACTTTGTGTTGTTGATTTCACTATGGCTTGGAGGTATTTCTATATACTTTGCTTTCCGTAAATTCCGTAACATCCTCATCATCCCCGTGAGCCTCTGCATAATCACCTTGCTGACATCCATTGGTCCATGGGGAGCCTTTTCTGTTTCGGAAAAAAGTCAGCAAAAAAGATTGATCACCGAACTGAATAAAAACCATCTTATGAAGGACGGCAAAACCATCAGGGTTAGTGCATCATTACCTGACAGCAGCAGTAAGCAGATCAGCTCCATTGTGGAGTATCTGGCACAATTTCATGGCGTCACGAGTCTTCAACCTTATTTCAAAGAGTCCATCGATTCTCTGACAAAAGCCGCGCATAACGACAACGAAACCCAAGCCGTGGCAGAGGCTGTTCATCAGCTGATAGGCATTCCCTACGTAAACAAAAGAGACAGGGCATTCAAAGATGAAGATGGATATCTCAACCTCAGTTTCAAACCTGCCGTGCAGACTGCCATCCCCATCACCGGATTTGAGTATGACCTGCCTTTGACAATGTCACATTGGGGCAATGACACAACACAAAGCATGTCTGAAGGCAAGCACATTTTTCCGGCAAGCGATGATACCTTCCATGTATGGCTTGGTGCCAATGGGAAGATCATTTTCAGCAGTGCAAAAAGCAAGGCACTGGAAGTGAATCTTGCTCCTTTAGTCAGTTCACTTGAAGCACTCAATGCCGCACAACTCAATGATGAAACCATGCATATCGATCATGAAAATGAGCTGTATGAAGTCCGTTTTGTGTTCACAAGGCTCACAGTAAGAAAAAAGAATCAGGAGTTGATCATTCGCGAGATCATGGCGGAATTACTCGTCAAACGAAAAAACTAAGCCGAAAAAAAGTAGTGGCTGCAAGAATGAAGTACTTTGTCATATCCGATGTTTGACAGACCTTTGGCCCTTTACTCATCACTTGTTAAGACCCCATCGTTTTGAAAACATATCATTTGTATTTCCTGATCCTAAGCCTATTACTTTTATTTACCTCTTGCGGCAATCCCTTTAGTTCGTCACATCCTGCAGGTCCTTTGGCATATCAATGTCCGATGAAATGTGAAGGCGAAAAAACGTATACGCAAGAAGGTCGTTGTCCGGTTTGCCATATGAACCTGAAAGAAGTGGCGGCAGAAAAAACCTCCGGTATAAAAAACACAGCCCTTCATATTTCAGGTGCCATGCGTAACGTCATGCACAAAGGTGAACTGTTCGGAACGATCGCGTTGGATACCATCAGTAACAAAACACATCTCTACGGACTTGGTCCCTTTGAATACTTGCAAGGAGAAATCCTGATTGACGATGGACGATGTTTCCTCTCCAGCGTAACGGCCGATGGCACTTTGCACATGGAAGAAAGTTATCAGATGAAAGCCCCCTTCTTTGTGTATGACCATGTCGCCAAATGGAAAGAAGTGGCCTTGCCGGATACTGTACAAAATATCCTGCAATTAGAATCCTATCTCGAACAAAGCACCAAAGCACAACCTCGTCCCTTCGCCTTCAGTATGATGTGCGCCATAGATAGTGCAGCTATCCATATTGTAAACCTTCCAAAAGGCACTGCCGTGCATTCACCGGATGATGTACAAAAGCATCATGTCACCTTCGACATAAAAAACGAGCAAGCTACCCTGATCGGCTTTTTCTCAACCGAACATCAGGGCATCTTTACTCATCATGACACCTATGTGCATATTCATCTGATGACTGATGACCATAAAAAAATGGGTCATCTCGATCATGCCCATTGGCAAGCCGGAACAGCCAAACTTTTCCTGCCAGGTTAAGCCGTGGTACTGAACGCTGGCTCATCAGGCCAGTGATCATCAACAATGCATGAAATGTAAAACCGGATCTTTATATTTGAAACATGAACAAGAAGGTTTGCTACACTTTACTCTGCATATCATACGATGACGCGTAACAACTTTCGCAAGACCATCATGGAAGACATCGGCACATTGATTGATTTTTGGAGATGGCACACACGATACATTTTTTTCATCCTGAACCAACATTCTGAGAATATCTGCACACATGAACTGGATAAAACACCCCATACGACTGGAAGGCGAAAAAGTGATCTTATTGCCGTTGGAAGAATCCCATTTTAATGAACTGATCAGCATCAGTGGTGACGATTGTATCTGGGGCTTTATGCGTATCAAGGAAGCGGGCAATGGAGCTTTGCTGTCTGAGTTACAGGAAGCCTTATGTCAACGTGAACTTGGAATCGAATATCCTTTTGTGGTGATCGATAAGGCTACACATAATATCATGGGCAGTACTCGCTATCTTAAAATAAGTGAAGAACATCGCAACCTTGAAATCGGATGGACATGGTACTCACCTGCCTATTGGGGCAAGGGATACAATGATGAATGCAAATTGCTCTTGCTCACTCATTGCTTTGAAACGCTGGATGTGATCAGAGTGCAAATCGTAGCCGCGGCTAACAATGTTCGCTCACGTAAAGCCATCGAACGTATCGGTGGACGGTTTGAAGGCATCCTTCGAAATGCACTAATACGGCATAACGGCATACGAAGTTCTGCCTATTACAGTATCCTCCCAGAAGAATGGGATGAGGTAAAAACCAATCTGATACACCTTGTGCATACAAGAGGAAAATAAGAAGAACAGTAACCGTTATGAGCCACACAAAACAATATCTCTTTCAATCGGCACGACTCGGATTCCGTCATTGGGAAACGGCCGATATCGAACCTATGGCAGCTATCAATGCCGACGCGGTCGTCATGGAGTTCTTTTCATCCACACAAACAAGGGAGCAGACCGCCAACTTTATCGAACGGATGCAAACACAGTTTAGCGAGAAAGGATTTTGCTATTTCGCGGTAGACAAATTAGCCGATCATGAACTCATCGGTTTTATTGGTATCAATGTACAAAACTTCGAATCTGACTTCACACCCTGTATCGATATCGGTTGGCGTATCAAACGCAGTGAATGGAATCAAGGTTATGCCACCGAAGGCGCTATGCGTTGTCTTGCCTATGCTTTTCATGATCTGGGTATCGATCTCATTGTTTCCATCACACCTCTGGTGAATCTGAAGTCGGAACATATCATGCAAAAAATCGGAATGAGCAAAGTGAAGACCTTTATATTCCCATTGTTGAAAGGCGATCAGCGACTGGAAGAATGTGTGCTCTATGAAATATCGAAACCGGAATACTGTAGGTTGCTGTATACCCCTCCCCTGACTTGAGGCTTGAAATATGAAGCCGCCCTGAATATAGTATCTCAGAGCGGCGTCTGATAGTCTATGTTGTCTTTTCTAAAACGGATGCGCCGAGTAGATAAAGTTATTGATATTATTTTCCAAAACTGGACTATCTAATAAATCAACATTACCATCTCCATTTATATCAGTCGAAAAATATCCAAACTGAAAATCGCTGATATCATTTTCAAGCCATGACAAATCCAACAGATCAATATTCTCA
>CAIQUX010000142.1 GCA_903875055.1 uncultured Bacteroidota bacterium | reverse complement strand
TGTCATCCGGATTGCCATTCCGCTGGTCATTTATTTTACCATCATGTTCCTTCTGACGTTTCTATTCGGTAAGCTTGCCGGTGCCGATTATGCGCAGAACGCGGCCATTTCGTTCACAGCGTCAGGAAATAATTTCGAACTCGCAATTGCTGTCGCCATCGGCGTTTTCGGAATCAATAGCGGACAAGCCTTTGCGGGAGTCATCGGACCACTGGTAGAAGTGCCGGCACTGATTGCATTGGTGAATGTGGCGTTTTGGCTTCGTAAGAAATATTACAAGGAGGCTTAATTAGGGACGACCGAAAAAAAGACTGCTGAAAGGGTGTGCTGTATTGTGTTTTGTTGTCTTTTTTTATTCGCAGGTGGTCTTTCCTCGGTTGCGAGTTGGCTTAGGCGAGTGTTTTGTTGTCTTCATGTTTTGACGGATGGACGTGGGCATTCATTTTAGCTTGCTTCATGGACTGTTTTGTTGTCTTGATCTAGTGTTTTGTTGTCTTGACTATGTGTTGAGCTTGCTCTATGAAGATTGTAGTTATCTCTATGAAGTTTATAGTCTACTCGATGGGGTTTATAGCCATCTCGATGGATGTTATAGTCTGCTTCATGAGGTTTATAGTCATCTTGATGGATGTTATAGTCCGCTCGATGAGGTTTATAGTGATCTCGATGAATGTTTTAGCGGTCTTAATGGTGAGGCTGTCAGTGTGTGAACTACGAACAGTGAAGGGTTAAGCTGCCACGTTACCGATTTCGGACGCTTGACTTTTAGATTTGCCATGCGCAAAAATAACGCTTACCGTAGCAGGCAATGCCGAACTCTATACAGCTGTTTTTAATAAATAGGAACTCAACAAATTAAAAACTACTATTCTCTGGTTTTAATGGCATTCGCTTCATTGAGGGAAAGAGGAACAGCACGGTATAAAATATTACAAGGATGAAGAAGCCTTTACAGAAAATAAAAACTTGAAGTAAGATTTGTACAAACTATTTTTGACCTGTGGAAACTAGAACCTTTATCGGATATGTCAACTTTCAGCAACGCTTTTTCAAGGACATAGTCTACACATTACTTCCATTATATATCCTCATCGGATTCATCGTCATCCGAGGATTTGAAACGTTGGATATCTTCGGTGTAACACTTTATTCGCTTGTATTGGCATTCCCTACCTATGAGTATCTGCGATTTTGCAAGCCGTATTTGTGTGATATCGAAATCGACTCCCATAAACAATTCAAGGCCAACTATTACAAATACAATACATTGGAAAGGCAACTAGATATTCCGATACATGAACTTCAATTTACGGTACAGAAAATCTGGTGGGCTCCGTTCAATTCGTTTGAATTGGTAATCTACCATCGCGAACAAAAAATCATTACACAGCGAACCTTTGGTGAGTGGAGCAAGACTGAATTCGATGAGTTGTTAGCCATGGTCAG
The DNA here is from genome assembly GCA_903875055.1 of uncultured Bacteroidota bacterium. GTDB lineage: Bacteria > Bacteroidota > Bacteroidia > Chitinophagales > Chitinophagaceae > OLB11. The sequence continues at coordinate 37,381 of CAIQUX010000142.1, read as the reverse complement.
TTATGCAAAAAGGACTCCGATGATTCCGTAAAGTAGCCACGCTACGATACGCCATCGATCATCTCATTGTCGATTTTCTCGAAGAAGTGCATTGGATTGAAGGTCCGCCATTTTTCATCTTCAATGAATGAAATATAATTGGTGATACGTGCCTTTTTGAAATCATGTTGCGTCTGATCGGGTATATTGATAGCCACTATCCATCCGCCCTCCTCTTTGATATCTTCATACCATTCTTCATAATATGAATCATCGTCGCTGTGAAAATTCAGGATGTTTTCTCCGATGAGGATGAACTTATAAATATGCCGGGCAATGAGTTGGTCGATGATGTTTCGTTTCAAGGTCTGTATATCGTTTTCAATCGCATCATTCCATTCACCCATCAATTCAATGATGGCGAAATTGTAATCGTAATCGACAAACAGGATTTTGATATACAATGTTCGTGAATCGATATCATCCCATTGCGGATGTATGTAGTAGTTGTAAACGGTGTTCGAAAATTCAAATTCGCTGTATTCCCGTCCGTAAAATGGAGAGAGTTCATCTTCTTCTGCTGTATACAGATGACGCCAGTTGTAATATGGTTCTATCGTGTGCAAAATCGAGTGCTTAGGCGCAAGTGAATTGAGATTCAGCCTTGAGTGTTTTTAGTGTTTAAATCTTCAATGCTGCAAAGATGAACATTGTACTTTAAAATAAAAGTTTTTTTCGTTCGAGTAATAAATAATGAAAGACAAAATGATTTGCAAGAAACTCTTCGTTGAATTTCCACTTGACTTCTAACAATATGTAGCAGACAAAGAAGAATTAAATCTTCACATAACCCATCAATCCATGTATGCCACCTTCGCGTCCGAAGCCGCTTTCCTTATAACCACCGAATGGAGAAGTCGGATCAAATTTGTTATAGGTGTTGGCCCATACTACTCCGGCTCTGAGTTTGGTAGTGAGGTTGAAGATCTTGCTTCCTTTGTCGGTCCATACCCCGGCACTCAAACCATATGGAATATTATTGGCTTTCTCGATGACCTCCTCAATCGTCCTGAACGTTTGTATGGCAAGCACCGGTCCGAAAATTTCTTCCTGCACGATACGATGACTTTGAGAAGTGTGAAGGAAGAGTGTCGGTTTACAGAAATAGCCTTTTGAAGGGAGAGCGCAATTGCTTTGATACATCTCTGCCCCTTCTTTCTGACCAAGATTCAGATAGTATTTAATTTTCTCCAATTGTTCTTTGCTATTGATGGCACCGATGTCGGTATTCTTGTCCAACGGGTCGCCGACAATCAATGTTTCCATTCGTCGCTTCAATTTCTTAATCACCAGATCGGCAATGTTTTCCTGAACAAACAAACGCGATCCGGCGCAACACACATGCCCTTGATTGAAGAAGATTCCGTTTACGATTCCTTCCACCGCCTGATCGATCGGGGCATCATCGAATATGATATGCGCTGCTTTACCACCGAGTTCGAGAGTAGCTTTCTTATTGGTTCCGGCGATCGCTTTTTGAATATATTTCCCAATAGGTGTGCTTCCGGTGAAGGCTACTTTATTGACCAAGGGATGATTCACAATGGCCGCTCCTGCATTACCAAATCCTGTCACGATATTCACAACGCCATCAGGCAGGCCACTTTCCTGAATAATTTCGGCGAGTTTCAAAGCGGTTAAGGGTGTAGTCTCTGCAGGCTTTAGCACAACGGTATTTCCGGTGGCCAACGCGGGCGCAATTTTCCATGCAGCCATCAGCAAGGGAAAATTCCACGGAATGATTTGTCCGGCTACACCCAAGGGTTTAGGATGGCGGTTAGGGAAGGCATACTCAAGTTTATCGGCCCATCCGGCATAATAAAAAAAGTGGTTGCAGGCCAATGGAATATCGATGTCACGGCTTTCACGGATTGGTTTGCCTCCATCCATGCTTTCGATAACGGCAAATTCTCGGGCGCGTTCCTGCATAAGACGTGCAATGCGATAGATGTATTTAGCCCGTTCTTTACCCGGCATTTTCCCCCAGGTATTATCATAAGCGGCTTTAGCGCTTTTCACAGCAAGATCAATATCCTTTTCATTCGCTTCGGCTATTGCACTTATTTTTTTCTCTGTAGACGGACTGATCGTATCAAAATATTTTTTGGAATTCGGTTTGACAAACTTGCCATTGATGAACAGATCATATTGTTCTTTGATGGAAATATGATCGGTGCTTTCCGGTGCGGCTGCGTAGCTCCATGTATTGTTTGTCAAACTCACTTTCTGAGCGGCCGATGATGTGGACTTCGTTGTTTTTTTCTGTCCAGGTTTGACTTCAGATGAAACCGTCTTCGTTCTTGTAGTCTGTTTAGTGGTAGCCATAGTATAGTAAATATCTTCTTTAATTGTTTAGGAATAACGTCGTGTGTGTACGCATGTAAAATAGACCCGGCTTAATCTTTTGAAATATAATCTGCGGAATAATAAACGCCCTTTTCTTCTTTAGCCAATTGCATTACGATATCATTCGCCAGACTGCTGGCACCGAATCTGAACCATTCATTTGTCATCCAGGCATCACCCAACGTTTCGTACAGCATCACCAGATATTGAAGGGCACTTTTTGCGGTTGAAATACCACCGGCGGGCTTCATTCCGACCATTTTGCCTGTGGCATCGTAATAATCACGGATTGTTTGCAGCATCACGTACGTTACGGGCATAGTAGCTGCTGGCGAAATTTTTCCTGTGGAGGTCTTGATAAAATCAGCGCCGGCCAATATGGCTATTTCACTGGCTTTTCGCACATTTTCGAGGGTGCTTAACTCTCCGGTTTCAAGGATCACTTTCAGTCGGGCGTTACCGCAGGCCTCTTTGATGGCAGAAATTTCATCAGACACATACCGATAGTTTCCTTCAAGAAACTGACCACGACTAATAACCATATCTACCTCATCGGCTCCATGATCGACAGCCATTCTTGTATCGGCCAGTTTTATTTTCAAGGAACTATTACCACTTGGAAAGGCCGTAGCCACGGAAGCAACCTTGATGGTGCTGTTCATCAGACTTTTCTTGGCGGTCTTCACATGGTTGGGGTATACACAAATGGCTGCTACGGTAGGCAAATTATTCAGGTCGTCTGCGATATGCTGCGCTTTGTAACATAGTTGTTTCACTTTGCCCTGCGTATCCTTGCCTTCAAGCGTGGTCAGGTCTATCATACTAAGAGCGAGTTTCAAGCCTTGTACCTTACTCGCTTTTTTGATACTTCGGGTATTGAAACGGGCAATCCGTTCTTCTATACCGAGTTGGTCTATGCTGACCAGTTGAGAGAAATGCATCATGGTTCAAATGTACTATTTATTGTCATGAACACTATCGGCCTCTATAGGCTATAGGCATAAATATGAAATAAACTATTTAAGTTTAAAAAGTTTCCATAGTTTTGCGCCGTGCAAGATCAAAAACAAGAAATCGTACTAGGTGCCTTCAAGCAATTTAAGATGCTGGGCTTCAAAAGCGTCACCATGGACGATATCGCACGCAAGATCGGGATATCGAAAAAAACCTTGTATGAATTATTCAAAGACAAGGACGAACTGGTGCTTGAATGCATCAAGTATATGTTGAATGATAATCAAGTTCAAACCGAACAGGCTTTTAAGAATTCAACTAATGCCATCGACCAGGTTATCAATATTCTGGTCATCATGGAAAAAATGATCAGGGGCATGAATCCCGTTTGTTATCTCGACCTGCAACGTTTTTATCCTTCAGCGGCAAAATATCTGAACGAACATAAAGAATCATTCATGTTTCAATGCATTTCAGATAATCTGAAGCAGGGCATTCAGGAGGGTTTGTACAGGGAAGATATCGATATCGATATCATATCCCGTTTCAGGATGGAATCGGCCCTCATCGTATTTCAACACGACCTCTTTCCGCAGGAAACCTATGATATTGTCAAAGTAAACACACAAATTTTTGCCCACTACATGTATGGGATAGCCAGCGGCAAAGGGCATAAGATGATAGAATCCTACCTAAAAAAGATCAACAAATAAATTAGCATGAAAAATAAACTACCCTTATTCTTAGTTCTGGTTGTGATTTCCAATATGGCGTTGGCGCAAACCGATACAAGAATGTCGCTGAACGATTGTATCGACTATGCGATGAAAAACCAGACTAAACTGAAGGCTGCCAAGCTGGATGAAGAGATGACAAATCAAAAAAACAATGAAGTCATTGGTATAGCCAGACCACAGATCAAAGCCAATGGTCAGTTCCAATACCTGTTCATCTTGCCTAAACAACGGGCTTCATCGGATGCCTTCGATTTCAGCTCAAGCCTGTCTTTCTTTAAGATTGACACGCCGGCCTATACTGCTTATATGAGCCAACCCAAAAAGAAATACAGTGAGTTACAATTCGGGTTGCCGCTCAATCTGTCGGCTGGTATACAAGCTTCTCAGCTCTTATTCGATGCCGGTGTATTTGTGGCTTTGAAGGCCAGAAAAAGCCTTGAAGAATTATCGACCTTGAATACCAAACGTACCGAACAAGATATCCGCGAATCGGTATCTAAAGCCTATTACAGCTGTATCATAGCCGAAAAAAGGGTCAGCTTGCTGGATGAAAACATCACACTGCTTTCATCGATTGAAAACCAGACTAAAAAATTGTTTGAAGAGGGTTTCGCTGAAAAGATAGACGCTGACCGACTGACTGTTCAACGGAATAATCTTCAGATAGAAAAACAAAAAATCCAAAACCTTATCGAGTTGAGTTATCAGTTACTGAAATTTCAAATGGGCATGCCTTTGCAAAATGGTATTCAGCTACAGGATAATCTGACCATCAATGAAGTGAAGAGCGGACTCGAACTTGATCAGGTCGTTGATTACAATAATCGTGTTGAGATGAATCAGTTACGAACAGTGAAAAAACTGAACGGATATGATTACGAACGATATCAGAAAGGTTATCTGCCATCAGTAGCCGCCTTACTTTCCGGTGGGTATGCCACCCAAACACAATCGTTACAGGATTTGTTCAAATATTCCTATTTCCCATCAGGTTCATTTGCCATCAGCGCCTCCATGCCTATTTATGATGGCAATACGCGTCGTTCTAAAATGAACCAAGCTAAACTGAGTATCTTAAAGAATGATAATGACATGGATGCTTTGCGTCAGGCCGTGGATCTCGAAAGCAGCAATGCCAGAACCCAATTAAAGAACAGTTTGATTTCTCTTGAAAATCAGGAGAACAATATCGAACTCGCAAAGAAGGTTTATTCCATCGCGCAAAAGAAATATAAGGAAGGTGTCGGCACCAATATTGAAATCATTCAGGCAGAAACAGCGCTCAAAGACGCCCAGACCAACTTCTTCAATTCCTTATATGAAGCTGTCATTTCAAAAATCGACTTTCAGAAGTCACTAGGCTTATTAAAATAAAACACTAAAAAAATCAATCATACACGTATGCATCATCATGTAAAAATCGCATCTCTTTTTATCCTGATCACAGCCACAGCGGCTTGTGGAAGCGGGGAAAAGAAGAAAGACAGCAAAGCAGAGCTGGCCAAATTGAAAGTTGAACAAAAAGACATCCAATCAAAGATAACGGCACTTGAAGCAGGCAATGGAAGCAAAGACAGTGTTCGTAAAGTTCCTGTCATTGTTACCTCAATGACACCCACTGTATTTACCAATTATGTGGATGTGCAGGGAAGAGTGGATATCGATGAAGTGGTGAATGCCATTCCGGAAATGCCTGGTATCATCAGTTCAATTAATGTGCATCAGGGACAAACTGTACATAAAGGACAAATCGTAGCGACTCTTCGTTCAGAAACGGTTGATAAAGGAATCGATCTGATCGATCAACAAATCAGTTTTGCTAAAACCGTTTACGACAAGCAAAAACGTTTGTGGGATCAGGAAATCGGAACCGAAATCCAATTGTTATCAGCCAAGAATAATTATGAGACATTGCTAAAACAAAAGCAATCGACATTGAGTAATAAAAGTTCATTCAACGTCTACTCACCGATTAATGGTGTAGTGGATGCAGTAGTAGCCACAGTTGGTCAGTCATACGCATCTCCTGTCAACCCACCTATCATCCGTATCATCAACACAGGGAAGTTGAAAGTAAAAGCAGACATTGCCGAGAACTATGCGTCGATTATACGAACAGGCAGCAATGCCAAACTGATCTTCCCTGATATTCATGACACCCTGATCACGAAAGTTGCCTATGCAGAAAAGTTGATTAATGCTATCTCAAGGACGTTTGCTGTCTATATTCCGTTATCATCAAACGCGAAGTATCAGCCTAACATGATTGCCAAAGTGAAGATTGCAACTTATCAGAATTCAAGAGCGTTTGTGTTGCCGATGGGTGTTATCCAAAAGACGGATAAAGGTGATTTCGTATACATCGCCGACAAGCAAAATAAAGCGGCTCTGGTTCCTGTGAAACTTGGCAATACTTACGAAAGCAAAGTGGAGATATTAAGTGGCCTGGGCTTGGGCGATAAGGTGATTACCTCAGGGTACGAAGAATTGAACGCAGGCGATTTGCTGCAGTTTTAATTTGCGATAGAGGCAAATCATCACTCCGCAAAGAACGATTTTATTATATACGATCATTGATCAAGAAAACTAAAAAAAAATCAGCATGTTAGTGTATTCGCTAACCGGCATAATAAGCATATGAAATTTAATCCATCAAACTGGCCCATCAACAACAGAACGAGTATTTACGTTCTCACCATCATCATTACGCTGATAGGTCTTGTCAGTTATTTGAATCTTCCGAAGGAACAATTCCCTGAAGTCAAATTCCCGCAGATCATCGTGCAGACCATCAACCCAGGAACATCGCCTGAGAATATGGAGAATCTGGTGTCGAAACCAATTGAGAAACAATTGAAGAATATCAGCGGAATCAAAAAAGTGACCAGTAATTCCTTTCAGGATTTTTCGGTGGTGATTGCAGAATTCAATACCGATGTAAAAGTTGAAAAGGCTAAGCAAGATGTGAAAGATGCCGTCGATAAAGCCAAATCCGATCAGAACGGATTGCCAAAGAATTTGCCCAACGATCCGGAAGTGAAAGATATCGATGTGTCGGAATTTCCGATCCGTTTTGTGAATATCTACGGAAATTTCGATGAAGCTCGTTTGGAAAAATATGCCGACCGTATCAAGGATAAGATTGAAGGATTAAAGGAAATTAAACGTGTTGATAAGGTCGGTGGATTGGACAGGGAAATTCAGATCAATGTAGATCTGTTCAAGATGCAAGCCGCGCAGCTTTCATTCAGGGATATACAAAATGCAGTGGCTTATGAGAATGTGGAAGCGACACCCGGTATCGTGAAAGTCGATGGCGAACAGCGTATCATCAGTCTGAAAAAAGTATTTAAGTCGGCCGATGAAATCGGTAATGTGGTTGTGAAAAACCCGATGGGATCAAGCATCTATTTAAAAGATATCGCAGAGGTTAAGGACACTTATAAGGAGCAGGAAAGTTTCGCCCGTTTGAATACCAAAAACGTTATCACGTTGAACGTTATCAAAGGGAGCGGAAAAAACCTGATCGAAGCCTCAGACAAAATTGATGCTATCATCAAAGAAATGCAGAAGAGTGAATTGCCGAAAGAATTAAGTGTGGTTGTAACGGGCGACCAATCTGATGCTACCCGAACCACCCTGCATGATCTGATCAATACCATCATCATCGGATTTATCCTGGTGACTTTCATCTTGATGTTTTTCATGGGAACTACCAATGCCATTTTTGTGGCCATGTCGGTGCCGCTTTCCTGTGCTATTGCCTTTATGGTATTGCCAGGTATCGGATTCACGTTGAACATGATCGTGTTGTTCTCCTTCCTTCTGGCCTTGGGTATTGTGGTGGATGATGCCATTGTGGTGATTGAAAACTCGCATCGTATTTTTCATGATGAAAAGCTGCCCATCAAAGAGGCTGTCCGGAAGGCCACCGGTGAAGTCTTCCTCCCTGTTCTAACCGGAACCATCACCACCTTATTGCCATTTATTCCATTGGCCTTCTGGAAAGGGGTTATCGGAAGTTTCATGTTTTATTTACCTATCACCCTCATCATTACTTTGGTGGCTTCCTTATTGGTAGCGTATATTATCAATCCGGTATTTGCGGTTGACTTCATGACGAAGGAAGAATATGACGGGAAGCAAAAAATAAACTGGACAAAAGGAACCACTATTACTTCTATCGGATTTATTGTCATCAGTTTGATTTCACATATCGGAGGTGCTCATGGATTTGGCAATTTCGCCATCGTCTTATGGCTACTGTTCCTGCTTAATAAATTTGTGTTGGTTAAATGGATCTTTGCCTTTCAAACCAACGTATGGCCTACGGTACAACGTGGTTATATGCGTACGCTTACCTGGGCGCTCGACCATAGAGTCATCTCCTTCTCCTCTGTTATCGTATTATTGATACTGTCATTCGTGCTGATTGCTGTTCGCAGTCCGAAAGTGGTTTTCTTCCCTTCTTCCGAACCGAATTTTGCCTATGTGTATCTGACCATGCCCGAAGGTACCGATCAGGAAAAGACCAATGAAGTATTGAAACAACTCGAAGCGAAGGTTTATCATACATTGGCAATGGATCCTGCAAAGAATATTTCAAATCCACTGGTCACTTCGGTTATCTCGAATGTGAAAGTAGGAGCTACCGATCAAAACAGCGGCGAGATCGGTGACTATCCGAACAGAGGAAAAATTACGGTTTCCTTTGTGAAGTTTGCCGACCGTCATGGAAAAAGTACACAGGCTTTATTGGATAAGCTGAGGGAAAATATCAAGGATATTCCGAGTACAAAAATAACAGTGGACAAGGAAAGTAACGGACCGCCAACCGCTAAGCCTATCCTTATTGAACTGACCGGAGAAAATCTTGATTCGCTTATCGTATCGTCCAAACGATTAAAGAAATTTTTAGATAATAAGCAGATCGGAGGTGTGGAAGAATTGAAAAGTGATTTTCAGGCTAACAAACCGGAAATCGTATTTGACTTGTCACGTGCGCGTATGAATATCGAAGGAATCAGCACAGGCATGATAGCGGGTGATTTGCGTACCGCCATGTTCGGTACGGAGATTTCACGATTCAAAGATGTGAACGATGATTATCCTATTACCTTGAGACTACAGAAAGATCAGCGTAATAATATCGATATCATCAACAACCTTAATATGACTTATCGCGATATGGGCATGGGCGGTGCAGTGCGTCAGGTGCCGATCGGTAGTTTTGTTGATTTGAAATATGGCAATACATATGGAGGTATCAAACGTAAGGATGAGAAACGTATCATTACACTTTCATCGAATGTATTGAGCGATTTTAACCCGAACGAGGTCGTGGCGGCGGTGCAGAATGAATTGAATCAGTTCAACGCACCATCAGGTGTCAACATCCGTATGGGTGGAGAGCAGGAAGAACAAAAAGAAACCATGGGTTTCCTCGGAACCGCCATGGCCATTTCCATGATCTTGATTTTCCTTGTGTTGATTACACAGTTTAATTCATTCAGCCGAACAGTGATCATCATGAGTGAAATCTTGCTGAGTATCACAGGTGTGTTGTTAGGAATCGGTATTTTCAATATGAATTTTGTGATTGTCATGACGGGAATCGGTATTGTGGCCCTTGCGGGTATTGTGGTTCGGAATGGTATCCTGCTGATCGAATTTGCCGATATCAAACTTGCCGAAGGGCTGCCTCCACGAGAAGCCTTACTTGAAGCAGGTCGTACACGTATGACGCCTGTTATTCTGACCGCCACCGCCACTATGCTTGGATTGATTCCATTGGCTGTAGGTTTGAATATCGACTTTGCCTTGTTGTTCCAGACCGGCAACCCGCATATTTTCTTCGGAGGTGACAGTGTGGCTTTCTGGGGACCTTTATCGTGGACCATGATTTTCGGCTTAGGCTTTGCTACTGTCCTGACATTGATCATTGTGCCGGTGATGATGATGATGGCTTTGAACAGAAAAGAGAAAGTGTTGAATGTGGTGAAACGAAAATAAGGATGGCACAAGGTTAAAGAACCAAGTTTAAATTGATTTGTGTTATGTTGCTTTCTCACAATACTTTTGCACCACGATGAATAAGAATAAAATCACCATTATTTTAGTCACCTTCTTTATGTTGCTGGGTATCGCCTTTTTGGGTTATTACTATAGCAGCATGATGAGTCGACCTAAACGTCTCAATTATTATGGGAATCCAGGTCATCATGTCGGTCCGTTTTCATTTACAAATCAAGACGGAAAGACCATTACCGAAAAGGATGTGGATGGAAAGATATACGTCGTCGAATATTTTTTCACTACCTGCAAAGGCATTTGTCCCAAGCTGAATGAAAACATGTCTAAGGTTTACAACGAGTTCCGAGGACAGAATGATATCGCCATACTGTCGCATACAGTGAACCCCGAAACCGATTCGGTACCGCAGCTCAAGGCATACTCCCTTAAATTTGATGCTGATCCCGCGCAATGGATGTTTCTCACTGGCGACAAACATTCGCTTTATGATATGGCGGTAAATAACTATCTGGTAGCGGCTGTGGATGACACCACTAAAAAACAGATTCTGCCCGATTTTATCCATACCAAATACTTCGTGCTGGTGGATAAGGAAAAGCATATCCGAGGCACTTATGATGGAACTGACAAGGGCTCAGTGCAACAACTCATCGGCGATATTAAAACATTGCGCAAAGAATATGAATAAAGAAAGACCAAAAGTCATTCAAACTCGACCTCGATGAACGAGTTTTCCTTTTAAAAGGCTATCTATTTGAAGCTCTGACAGGTCCCTTTCTTTATAAATTAAAAAAAGACTTGCTACCCTAATGGAATCGCTTATTTTTATGCCTTGAAAAATTATATATGAAGGAACAATTTAAGAAATCCGCCATTCAGCATTCTATCATTATTGCTATCTTTTTTGCCATTGCACTTCTTTACAGTTATCCCATCTTTCAGGGAAAGCAATTGAATGCGGGTGATTCTGTTCATTGGAGAGCCATGAGCGAAGAAGCCAGAGCGTGGAGTCAAAAGACTGGCGAAAACCCGCTTTGGTCCAATTCCATGTTTGGGGGTATGCCTACGTATATGACCTATACGACCGGCAAATCAAATTTTTATCTTCCTACACAATTTGCAGTCATGGATTGGCTTCCGATTCCGGCTTTTTTCTTTTTATTGTCCATGATTTGCTTTTACATGCTGATGTGCAGCTGGAAAATCAACCGGTGGATAGGTTTCATCGCCGCTATCGCTTATGCGTTTGCCTCTTACAATCTGCAAATCATCGCCGCAGGACATAATACCAAAATGCTCAATATCGCTTACCTGCCACTCGCCTTGGCGGGGATGCATTGGGTGTACAATAAAAAGTATCTGTTGGGTGCAGGTGTGGCTCTCTTTGCCATCACCATGATGATTTCAAACATGATGTATCAGATCGATTATTATCTTGGCATCATCATGGTCTTCTTCGGTATCGGCTATCTGCTACAGGCTTTAAAAGAAAGTAAGATCAAAGAATTTGCCATCGCTTCTGTTATCATGCTGGGTGTGGGCATACTTTCCGTCGGACCAAGTCTGAACTTATTTTTGGTAAATAAGGAATATTCCAAGTATACCATGCGTGGCGGACAAAGTGAAATCACGATCGGACAGAAGGAGAAAAAAACAAGTGGCGGACTGAACAAAGATTATGCCTTTCAGTGGAGTCAGGGTATCGGTGAAACGTTTACCTTATTGGTGCCGAACCTGTATGGTGGTGGCGGACAAACAGATGTGGGCACAGGTTCACATGTGTATGAAACCTTGACAACTTTAGGCGTTGGCGAAGAGGCCGCCACTCAATTCAGCCAGAACGCCGATACGTATTGGGGGGCACAACCTTTCCTTTCAGGTCCTTTTTATTTCGGAGCTATCATCATCTTCCTTTTTGTGTTGGGGCTATTCGTCATTAAGAATAATTTCAAATGGTTGATGGTAGGTGTTGCTGCATTAGGCATCATGATGTCGTGGGGTAAACATTTCAGCGCGCTCAATTATTTTCTGTTCGACCATCTTCCTTATTTCAACAATTTCCGTACTCCGAATATGGTCATGGTGATTCCGGGTGCGATGATGTGTATGATAGCGTTCTGGGCATTGAATGAATTGATTTCCGAAAAATTTGATGCGAAGGAATTAATCAGTCAAATCAAGAAATCCGTGATCATCGTCGGTGGACTTTGTTTGTTGTTAGGCGTCGGTGGACGAATGTTCCTCAGCTTCAAAGGAGAAAATGATGATCAGATAAAATCAAGAATGATACAACAGCTTGGTAATAACGAACAAGCCGGTACTCAGCTCTATAATGCTATTGTCGAAGATCGTCCGGCTATTGCCATGAAAGACGGATTGCGTTCATTGGCCTTCATCCTTCTGGCAGCCGCTATTTTGTGGATGTTTGCACAAAAGAAATTGTCCATGAAAATGACCCTTGCCGGAATCGGATTACTCATTTCGGTCGATCTGATGGGAATCGGACTTCGTTATCTTAACGACGACAACTATATGCCAAAGGAAGATTTTGAAGCACAGTTTAATCCACGTCCTGTAGACCTTCAGCTTAAGAAGGATCCCGATCTATACTATCGTGTGTATGACCTAACGAAAGACCCATATAATGAAGCCATGCAGGCTTTTCACAACAAGTGTGTGGGTGGATATCATCCGGCAAAAATGGAAACCTATCAGGATCTGATCAACTTCCATCTGTCATCCGGCAAAATGAACGGACAGGTGCTCGACATGCTGAATACAAAATATATCATCTTTAATGGACAAGGGCAGCAGGCTGCCTTGCAACCTAACCCGGATGCTTGCGGCAATGCCTGGTTTGTGAATAATGTGAAAGTGGTTAATAATGCCGACGAAGAGATGACCGGTATGACTGCTGAAAATTTCGGAGATACAGCTAAAGTGGCTAACCCTTGGAAAGCGAAGGAAACAGCCATCGTACAAAAGAAATTTTGGAAACAAAATGCCAGTTCATTTGAGAAAGACAGCAGCACGAAAATTCAACTGACAAAATATGGTTTGAATAATCTGAGCTTCAGTTCATCCAATTCAAAAGATGGATTTGCCGTCTTCTCTGATATCTATTATCCTGCAGGTTGGAAAGCATTTGTAGACGGCAAGGAAACTGAAATCGTGAAGACCAATTATTTGCTTCGCGGACTCTTTCTTCCAGCCGGAAATCATACCATCGAATTCAAGTTTCATCCTGATACCTATTTCAAATGGTATAATGTGAGTCTGGCTTCCTCCTTCCTGATTCTGTTGATTGTCTTAGGCGGAATAGGATTGAGTCTGAAAGACGGATTAAAAAATGAAGAAGCATAAATGAGCACCTTCATCATCAGGGAATGCACGCGCGAGGACATGGGGCTGGTGCTTTCCTTTATCAGGGAACTGGCCGTGTATGAAAAAATGATTAATGATGTGGTGGTCACAGAAGACCTGTTGTATGATCAGCTTTTAGTGAAGCAATTATCCTGTTGTGTTTTGGCTTTTGAAGACGGTGTGCCGGTTGGTTTTGCTTTATACTTTTTTAATTTTTCAACCTTCCTTGGCAAAAACGGATTGTACCTCGAAGACCTTTTTGTGCGGCCTGAATTCAGAGGAAAAGGTTACGGCAAGAAATTACTATTTCATTTATTTGATATTGCCAAACAACGAAACTGTGGCAGGATGGAATGGTCGGTGCTTGATTGGAACACACCGGCGATTGATTTCTATAAAAGTATCGGCGCCAAAGCGATGGATGAATGGACCGTGTTCAGGCTTGACGTAAAATAATTATAAAAATGCTTGCTGTATGATTTGTATGATTTGTCCTGAAGCATATCAAATTTGGTCATTTCAATGCAAAAGACCTATATTTGTGCACAGATAGTTGAGATAAACTATCAAAGGGTCGAGTAAGCTCACGTTATACATTAGGAAACTCCCCTACAAATTACAAGAACATTTTTTGAAAACACTTTTGAATTTATTTTATTTAAAGCATGGAATATAATACCACCCGCGAACTGATGAAGATTCGCGAATACGGGCGTAACGTTCATGATATGGTGAAACATTTGCTAACCATCGAAGACAAAGAAAAACGCCAGCGAAATGCAGAAGCCGTCATTGAAATTATGGCCATCCTGAACCCGCAGGCGAGTGAGATGGAAGACTACAGGCACAAGCTGTGGGATCATTTATTCCTGATATCCGATTATAAACTGGATGTTGAGTGTCCGTATGAAATTCCGACACAGGAAGTGAAACAACGTAAACCTGAACCCCTGCCTTATCCTAAAAACAAAATCCGATGGAACCATTTCGGTAAATCGTTTGAAAAGATTTATGAAAAGGCTATCATAGAAACTGATGAGGAAAAGAAGCAGGGCTATATTCAGGTGCTGGCATTGTTCATGAAGGTGGCGTATTCAAACTGGCACAAGGAAGCCATTCATGATGACATGATAAAAGATGAATTGTCGCTCATCAGCAAAGGACAATTGACCTATGATCCGGCGTTGAAGTTTAAGGATTTTGTCGATAGTTCTGACCTTCCTACCATCAATCCAGTCAATCCTCAAGGTCTTTCCAAACGAGCCTTCAACAGGAATAATAACAACCGAGGTAACAACGGCAACCGCAACCCTAACATGGGTAATATGGGTAACAGCAACCGAAATAACAAGTTCAAGTTCAAGAAAAAAAATAACGCGAATAATATATAAGCGTTCAGCTCTTTTAGTACTTTGCAGAGTATGAACAGTTTTGAAATTTACGGAGGCAACCCGCTCTCGGGCGAGGTAACTCCACAAGGAGCTAAAAATGAAGCCTTGCAGGTATTGGCCTGTACCTTGATCAGCAAGGAGAAAATCATCATCCGTAACATACCTGATATCTTGGATGTGCGTATGCTCATTGAACTGCTTCAGGACCTTGGTGTTGAAGTTGAAAAACATTCACCGAACGAATACAGTTTTCAGGCAAAAAATATCAATCTTGAATTCCTGATCAGCCCTGAGTACAAAAAGAAATCTGGCAAACTTCGCGGAGCCGTGATGCTGGCTGGCCCATTACTTGCACGTTTCAACAAAGCCTATATTCCTCAACCCGGTGGCGATAAAATCGGCCGTCGTCGATTGGATACGCATATTCTGGGATTTGAAAAATTAGGCGCTACGTATCATTACAATGATGAAGAACATTTTTTCACACTGGAAGCAAAGGAGCTGAAAGGAACCTATATGCTGCTCGACGAACCTTCGGTAACCGGAACAGCTAATATATTGATGGCTGCCGTGGTGGCCAAAGGAAAGACCCGAATTTATAACGCCGCGTGCGAACCTTATCTTCAGCAGCTATGTCGGATGCTTAATCGCATGGGTGCGCGTATCAGCGGTATCGGTTCTAATCTGTTAACCATACAAGGAGTCGATGCCGATAGTTTCAAAGGATGCGATCATACCATTTTAGCCGATATGATTGAAGTAGGTTCCTTCATTGGTATGGCTGCCATGACTGGTGGAGATTTGCTTATCAAAGATTGTAATGTAAAATATTTGGGTTGCATACCCGATACCTTTGCCCGGCTGGGAATCCAGATGGAAATTCAAAAAGACAATATTCATATTCCGGCTCAGGAACATTATAAGATACAGCGTTTTCTGACCGGTGATATCCTTACAATTTATGACCATCCATGGCCGGGCTTTACCCCCGATTTACTGAGTATCGCGTTGGTAGTAGCCACACAGGCAAAAGGCACGGTGCTTTTTCATCAGAAGATGTTTGAAAGCCGCCTGTTCTTCACCGATAAACTCATCGACATGGGCGCTCAGATTGTGTTGTGTGATCCACATCGTGCTGTGGTGGTTGGATTGGATAAGCAATTTCCATTGAGAGGGAATACCATGTCATCACCAGATATCAGAGCCGGATTGGCCTTGCTCATAGCAGCTCTTTCTGCACAAGGAAAAAGCATCATACAAAACAGTGAACAAATCGATCGGGGTTATCAGAATATCGACATCCGTCTGCAAGCTTTAGGAGCAAAAATCAGAAGAGTATAAGCGTGATTATTTTATGGCGATTGATCTGACAATACGTCCATCTGATGTACTGAGCGAAACAAAATAAATTCCTTTTCCACTAAGATAGATCGTCTCTTCATCTGTTACGTTTTCGGTGATTTGTACTGATTTCGAAAATACATTTCGTCCAAACATATCGGTGACTTGTAGATTGGCAGCTCCTGATGTTTTGCCAGTGAAACGTGCTGTAAAACAGCCGCCGGATGGGTTTGGAAATAGTTCGAATGATAATGGTGAAATTGCATTTTCATGAACCCCCGTTGCCTGAAGATGATTAGTTGCCAGCCAGATGGTCGCATTCATCAACAAGAGTTGATGTTCGCCATTGGCATCACCTGTATAGCCATTATAAAGCACATCATTGACATCACCCGTACCATCATCAGAAGGCGAACTGTCGCCGATAGCGCAAATTTTACCATCACCATAATAAGCTCTTGCAAACAGTACATTCGTCGTACCCATGGCGGAAGATCCGGTTTTATAAATAAGTCCTTTGACAGTCGGGTTGTCTGTGGTATTCAACGTCATTGATGTACCCCCTGAAAACTGTACTTTAGTGACATTCCCCATGGGGCCATGCAGACAGCTATCGCCCGGCAGATTAGCTACATTAGTACTAGTCTGCGAAAAGTTCTGCAAGTCGAAAGTCAAACCGAATGGATTTGTCTTTATGGTATTGGTGGTAAATAAATCATTCCATATATAGGGTGAATCAAAACCATCGCCGTTCCGGTCACTGACATCGTGATCCGAGATGATAAACAAGCCCCCTCCATTTTTTACAAAGTTGACGATGGCGTTTTTCTGTGATGACGTAAATAATATATTAGGTTCACAAATGATGAGGACGTTGTAATTTTTTAGGTCTTTAGTATGCACATTGTTGCCATAAGTCAAGCTATCATTATAGGGCAGAGTTTCCACCTTATAACCTTTCTTTGCGCAGTCTACGGCCCAAGCGCTTAAGCCTCCCGTCCAATAAGTTTCCGACGTGGTGGCAGTGATGCCGCTTTGTGCCGGTGTGGGTATTCCTTGTGGATTGGCTTCATTACCAAGTCCGGTGAGCATAGTTCCGGCACCGTTATGTCCGAGGTTATATTGGTCGGCATCAATCACCCAATCGGCTTCCCCAGCCATTTGAGCTTTCGTGGCATCAAATAATATTTTAACAGTTTGTGCATGGCTAATGGTCGTTTGCATCATGAATAAAAAGAGAAACAAATGTTTCACCAAAAAGCCTGTTTTTTTAAAATGATTCATCAAGTGTTTATATTTTTTCGTTGTCCTATTCATAGTTGATATAGCAGGCGAAGATACATCCAATCAGCCCTAAAAATCACTAAATGGTTAGGTTTGCGGCGAAGTCGGGAGTTTATACAGATAAGCGTGTAATAGATTGGATGGAATCTTCAGCAGAGTTGTAAGATGATATATTAATGCCTGATATGAAAGTCGATGCAAACAAATATTATGCTGAGAACGAAAGCAACTAACCTGATAGGAAAGCCATTTCTACTTCAAGGTTAACCCATTAACTGTTTAATTTTCTGACAATGATACTATACCGGTAGTTCTCAGCAAATAAACCGCAGAATAAATAACACGGCTACTTGTCATATCGAAAAAGGTATAAATCCATATCAAGATAAAGCATTATGGTTTTAGCAAGACCGGATCATCAAAAATAACTTCATTACTTCCAAAAAACTTCTCAAAGGTTGGCAAGACAATCAATAACAACGGCAGCGCAAAAATCAAACCGCCCATGACAGATATCGCCAAAGCCTGATGTACCTGTGCACCTGTACCGATACCTAATGCGAGCGGATAAATGGTGACGATAGCTGTGCACATAGTCAATAGCTTTGGACGAAGCCGGCTGCTGATGGTTTGTATGATACTATCATCAAAGGACATTGTTTTACGTGCCTGATAGAATTGTAGATAGGTGAATATCGCATTTTCACCAATGATGCCGGCAATCATGATAATACCTGTATAGCTGCCTACATTCAAAGGCGTATGCGTGATATATAAGGCCAGCAGGCAACCCGAAACACCTAAACCCGTTAGCACCAGGATGAGGATGGCAGAACGTATATTTCTGAAAAGAAAAAGTATAACGACAAAGACCAGCATAAGACCTGATATAAAAATCAACAACAGTTCTCTGAACGAACGTTGTTGTTGCGAATAACTTCCTGCATATTCAATATGATATCCCTGAGGCAAACTCACATGTTTCTTGATCTTCTCTCTGATCTCATTCAAGGTAGATCCCAGATCACGATTATTAAGCCGCCCTGTAATCACACCCATCATCTTCTGGTTCTCACGGTTTATTTCTGCATCACCTTTCCCGGTTTCAATAGTAGCCACAGATTTCAAAGGTTTTAAAGCGCCTGAAGGCAACAGGATATTGGTATTTTCCAATGAGTGAACTTTGGTCTGTTGCGCATTAGGATAAATGATACGTACTTTGAGTTGCTGCTCTTTGTCAATGATGGTACTGATCACATTTCCTTCGATTTGTGTCTGCAACTGAAATTGGAAGTCAGATGGATTCATGCCTAATTGCGCAAGTAAAGGCACATTGGGGCTGATAGTAACTTTAGGTCCGGTAATAACCAGACCATCGAAGGCATCTGCAGTTCCTTTTGTTTGTCGGACCTGCTCTGCTATCTGCTTTGATAGTGTTTCAATGGTTGCAGGGTCATCACCGAAAACCTTGATCTCGATAGGTTGCGCACTGCTCATCAGATCGCCGAGCAGATTGGCAATCACCTGTCCGAAGTCGATACGCATGGCTGGAAGTGCCGGTTCAATTTTATGGCGAAGCATATCAGCCACTTCCTCGCTTGTTTTTTTTCTTGTTTTTTTAAGTTGAATCAAAATATCACCGCGATTGGCTTCAGTAATAGTGAACCCCATTCGGGTTCCCAAGCGTCTTGAATAACTTTCCACTTCGGGTTGAGACTTTAAAATCACATCCATCTTATGAAGCATACGATCGGTTTCTTCCAAAGTGGTTCCAGGCGGACTTTCAAAATCCATTACCAACGTGCCTTCATCCATTTCGGGTAAGAACCCTGTTGTGAGTTTGCCGGGTATGAAAAGTAACCCGCCAAGGCACATACCGGCAAACAGGAATCCGATGACCGGTTTACGTAAAATATAGGCAATCCATTTACCCGGGGCGGATGGTGCGTGATGTGTCTTTATTTTCTTGCCGGCAAAAAATGAAAACAACATCGGAGTAATCAGCCAGCTGACAAGAAACGACGATGACAAGGCCACGACCATGGTAAAGGCCATGACTTTAAAATAGGCCCCGGCGGCACCACTCATGAAAATGTAGGGAATGAATATCACAATCGTACTCAGCGAGGAAGCTATCATAGCCGGCAAAAGAAAACGCATTGATTTTCCGATGACGAACGAAACCTTTCTGTTCGGATATTCTTCAGTATTCTTATAGATCTGTTCCACAACGACGACGACATCATCAATCATAAGACCAATGGCAGCTGCAATGGCACCCAACGTCATGATGTTGAAGGTGTACCCGAACGCAAATAAGATAATTAGTGTAATGGTCATTGAAAAAGGGATACTGAGCAAGACCACAGCACTTGCCGTAAATGAACGTAGGAATATTAGGATGACCAACAGCGATAAGGTAAGTCCGGCCCACAATACCAATTGAATACTTTTTATACTGAATTTCTCAAAGACTGCCTGTTTATAAAATGGCGTAAGCTTTACGCCTTTAGGTAACAGACTCTTTAACTCGACTATTTTTTTCTCGATACCATTACTCACTTCAATCACATTGGCGTTAGGTTGTTTCATGATGGCTATCAAGGGAAGATCTTTACCATTGGCATTCACTGTCACATATTCTTTGGCTTCATTAATCTGAAGGTCAGCCACATCGCGTAAAAGAACCAGTCTCGATGGGTTATTCTCAATGACAAGATTTTTTAATTCTTCTGTATTCTGCAGTTCATTATTGGTCAGGGTTAGGTATAAACGATTATGGTCGCTGATATAGCCGTTTGATTGAAAGATGTTTTCCTGCGTGATGGCTGACTGAATTTGAGCCAGCGATACATGCAATTCGCTGAGTTTTTCAGGCTTCACAATAATCTGATATTCTTTTGTCTTTCCACCGATGACCGCCACATTGGCAACACCATCTACTTCCGATAAGAAGGGCTTGATTTGAAATTCGGCAATATTCTTAAGTTCTACCAAACTCTTGTTTCCTTCAATCGCATACCCGATGACTGGAAGGATGGAGGGGTTCATTTTCTCTACCGTCACGGTTATACCTGTCGAGGAGGAGAGGAACTGATTGACAGACGATTCTATTTGTTGTTTGGCATTGTCGATGTCGGCACTCCATTTCAGGAAGACTGAAATTTCACATGAACCTCTTGATGTCTTGCTTCTGACATAATCGATACCTTCTGTTTTCTTGATCAAGTTCTCGATCGGAAAGGTTACAGTGGCGATCATCCTGTCAACCGGAGTTTGTCCTGCATTCACGATGATTTTTATTTTCGGGAACCTGACATCAGGATACAGGCTCGTCTTTATATGTGTGAAGCAATACAGACCTGCAACCATGATAAGAATGAGCAGGGCTATAATTGGTATCTTATAGTTGATATGGTTTGAATGCGCCTTCTCCATTATTGTATGATGCTTACGAGTGAAGAATCTTCCAGATGATATGAACCATCTGTGACAATCGTATCGCCTGCCTTGATATCACCTTCTTTGATTTCAATGAGTGACGAATTTTGCGAACCGGGTTTCACGGGTGTCTTATAGGCAACGCCACGATGTATTTTCATCACCCAGAATTCCTTTTCAAGTTCATCGGTTTGTAAGGCGCTAGCTGGAACCGTCAGTGAGCCCACAGCCGATTTTTTAGTCATGAGATTCAATGTCACATTCAGGTTTTCGGGAAGGTTCTGATTCGGTAATTTAATGTAGTATGATTGGGTTTGTGAGGCGGCTTCAACTGTTGGCAGTATACCGTTAATGCACAGATTCATTTTTCGATGGTCAGAAAAAATTACATCACATGGCGTCCCGATATGAATCTGGCGATTATATTCGAAGGGTACATTCACCACGAGTATGAGCGAGGATGGTTCAGTCACTACCGCGAGTATATCCCCCTCAGAAACATAATCACCATTATGAATATTGAGTGTTGTAATCAGGCCGGCTGCATTACTATACACAGAAAGCGGTTTGTTAAAAAGTTGCATAGAGGTGTCAACGCGAGGCATATCTCTGAGCGCGTCCTGCTCCTTGGTCTTCACCGAACAGAAAAGCGCCCCTTTGTGTACCATATTGTTTGTGCTATAATTCAACGAAGCCACATAACCTGTTACATGACTCCTGATCGTTGACGTGATTAAGAATTTCGTAACACCATTCAGGGTGATAAATTCAGAAAGGGATTCGTTGCCTGCCACTGCTGCCGAAACTTCAACGATGCTTTGCGATGACGTTGTTTCAACAGTTTCATTCAAGGTATTCTGTTTTAAAAACAGGTTGACGGCAAAGCCAAGGATGACAACACCCAGCACGCTTCCTGCGCCATAATAAATCCATTTCATTCGATTGCTTTGTACATTCATCTTGTTACCAGTTTATATAATTATATTGGTTGATCAGTAATAGGAGATTAGTTTCGGTCATTGCTCTGCTCCGGCAGGTAGTTGCATATTCTTGCAGCGAGACCAGATAATCTGTTACGGAGGTTTGACCAATAACGATTTTCTCTTTCAGAATATTCAGCAGTTGTTCATGCGATTTGATCTGTTCATCAAGCATATGAATACTTTTTTCCGTACCGCTGATTTGCTGTTTCAGATAATTTAAACTGGCGTGAATTTGCCCATCGGAAAAGTCTCTTCCAATTTTCAGGTTTTCCTTTTCCAGTTGAAATTGCTGCGCCACGTTCTTACGTTGTTGCCCGTCATAAATTGGCAGATTCAGATGCACACCACCGCTAAACCCTATGTTACGGTAGAGCGTGGAGATGTTTGAACTGTAAATGCCAGAGTTGGCAATCAGGCTTACTTGCGGCAGATATTTGGTTTCACTCACTTTCTGTTGCCAGTCAATGTATGAACTGTCTGTGACGTATTTCTGCTGATATTGAAATTCATGAACGGGGCTGGATAATACCAGATCAGGCTTTTCAAATTCATAAATGGTTGTATCCTTCATGTTGCATAACAGCTGCAATTGCCCTAACTGACTAATCAACTGAATACGCAATAACTCATAGCCGTTTTCTTCTTCCATGAGAGTCATGCCTAGCATGAGAAAATCACTTTCAGCCATCACTCCCTTTTTGACAAGTTGTTCCACAATGTTTTTTCGTTCATTTATTTTTCGGATGATCTGTTGGACATAATTCATTTGCTGCTGCGTTTGATAGATGCCAATATACTGGTCTGAAACATTTTTATCGATATCATGTTTCAATTGCTTGTTTGCAAGTTCAACAGTTTCGTTGTAGGTATTATTCTGTGAAATGGCCGTCTGAACAATCTTACGGTTGAAGATATTTTGCGTGAGATTCAACTGACCTGCATAAAGGGTCCGGTTACTTAAGGCTGCGTCATACCCCAGACCGTTGTCTTCATAGGAATTGGCAAATGAAATGACTTTTCCGTTCCGGAGCAAGGCAGGAGTAAACATCAGATCACCAGTCAGCGAAATCTGTGGTTTGTAATTCGTAATTTTCAGGAGATCATTCTGAAGCAAGACGATATGTTGCACATTATTATTTTGTTTGAGAACGGGATTGTTCTTATAAGCCAGCCTCTGATAGAAATCGATATTTCTTTGTTGCTGAGCAGACAGAATACAATAAGAAAAGCTGAGCAGGCATAAAAAAAATATAATTCGAATCATCATGAAATAGGTTTTTCGGGTACAGTGGAAATTGAATTAACTGTAAAAATGCAAAAATCATTTCAAAAATCATATTTATTACTAAGGACTTGTATCAAAAAAGGGCAGGGTAGATGCCTTATAGCGTGTAAACACCATCGATTCCCCGAAGATGGGCAGAAAAATATAACCTGTAACTTTCATGGAATTTGGATCATTCATTTTGATGGTGGCGTCGTAAATCTTGTCTGATTTAAGATCATGAATCTCTCCTCCTGTCCACTTATTGCTGCAATAGCAAAAGTGTTTCATCACCACACTCTGAAGCCAGGTCGATTCGGGTATGCCTTTCGTCTTATCTTCGACACGGTCGTTGTACTTTTTAAACCATATTACTTTACCGCAATAAGTATTCTTATCTCTATAACATTGAATAATCAGATCTTTATCCGGACTAATCCAATTGCCAAGGATAATGTCAGGGTTACATTTCTGTGCTTTTGCCGGTAAGGAGTAGCATAAAGCAATCAGAAGCAAGATGACGGGAACAATATTGGATTTAGCCTTCATAAATGGAAATTTCATCAGGAACCATAGGTCCTTGGATTCCTTAGGATTGATATAATTATCGATCCCGAAAATTACTTGGTCGGCAGGCAGCTTTTTGTACGTGCCGAATAATCTGTCCCAGACGGAGAATACATCGCCATAATTAGAATCGGTATAAGGCTGAATGGCATGATGATGGACATGATGAACATTAGGCGTCACGAAGATTGCGCTTACGATCTTATCGACACGTTCAGGTAAGCGGTATTGAGCATGTGTGAAGGCTGTGAAGAACACCTGTACAAATTGCCTTAACAACAAGGCCCACATGCTGGCTCCGCAAAGGATAATATTGATTACAAGCACAAACATCCGTGTAACTGACTCCATCGGATGTTCGCGAAATGTAGTAGACACATCCACGACTGTATCACTATGATGAACCACATGAAGTAGCCAAAGCGGCTTGATCTTATGCATCAGGATGTGATAGAAATATTCGAAAAAATCAAATACAACGAAGGTGACGATGCATTCAACCCAGGCATGTTTCATACCTGGTATAAAATGAAATAACCCAAATTCAGGATGTGCACCGGTCCATCGATATGCCATGATGGAAAGGTAACTGAACAAACCCTGAACAGGCAGAGTAATAAGCAGAAAGGAAGTATTGAAAAATGCATGTTTCCATTTTTTGTATTGAAGACCCAGACCCAGCATGTTTTCAATGTTCCAGAATAGGAAAATTGAAACAATCATGAGTAAGACCCGATGACTGTCGGGTGCATTATTGAAATATAGTTTTATTGTTTCCATTTTATTACTGAGTTAAACTATTTGAAATTAAGAGGCAAGTGGCTTTACTGGTAAGGTTCGTTGCTCTATATCTTAAGAGATCGGGTTCGTGATGATTTTGCCTGATTGATCATTATCGTGTGACCCATACACGAAATTGAAAAGGCTGATTGTTGAATGTATGTCTTGAGAATGAATATAGCATTTATTATCCATTATTATTAATACTTGCGTTGCGATCGAACAGAGGAAGGAAATGACCATCTATTTGGTCTTCAAGATAGAGACCGTCTTTTACGTTCAACCCTTCCTTGATTTCAAAAATCACGGAGCCATCGGTTTTTCGATTTGGGCTACTTGATTTCGCTTAGCGGAATGATATTGGGCTGCAAATCTTTGGGAATACGCTGGCAGGACTGCATTAGGAGGTGTGAAGAAGGCGAAAACGGCCGTTGTTAGAAAAGGTATGATGAAAGTAACCAACATGTGATATTTCATGTAAGAAATTATTTATTAATTGTTCAAATTTAAGAGCCCATAATGGACTATACAAACATTAAACAACAGCCGGCGGATGAAAAATTGAAGAGATTTGTTCGTAGTGATAGTTTTCTGAATAGAAACTTAGGGGCTTAATATTTTCTTTAGAATGGAAGATTTCATTGATATAGGGAAAGAGACCCTTGGCAGCAACCTGATACGAATTGTGCTGAACGTGTGAATGAAAAGGCTTGTGGGGCTTCTGCGCATGACGATGATCGAATTTGTCAAATAACCCGTCGGTGTTGACCAGATGATCCGTCAGGAATTCAAAGGCTGTAAGGTCCTTATCTTCTGTGGTTTTACAATGTTGATACATTTCAGGGATATCGGCCACAGCACTGAAATTACCCATAGGCAAAACCAAACTGCCAAAAAGATAATAAAGAAGAAATACTATGTATAGAATACGTTTCAAGCGGCTTCAAATGTATTTCATTTTTTCGGTTTATAGAAAGGATGTCGATTAAAACATGATGTTGAGGGAAACGAGTACGATGACTATGAAAATGAGTGTAAGGGCGATGAGGAAAATGATGTCGGCGACATTTTCATAACGGATGCTTTTCAATTCACTGTTACTGCGAATAGATAAGAAAGAAAGAAAACTCGACGCAGATAACAAGACGGAAGCAAATCCGGTAAATTCATCAATCAGAGATTTTTCGCTATAATTCGAAATCTTTAATGATGTTATCACAATCAAACAAAACCCGAGCAGGTTGACGGATGTGCTTAAGATATGTGTTGATTTTGAATTCATCTTTGTAGCTATTTATTGTTAGAGTAAAATGCGCCTGAGTTTATAATTGAAATCAAGACCATAGATATAATAGCGATTGTTCTGAGAGGAACTGTGGTAAGAACTTTGCAGTACGAAATACATATCAAGATTGATGCGCTTAGTGATGACCCGGTTGATTCCCGCATAAAATCGGTTCCGTTTTATTTCAAATGGTGTGCTTGATAATGGTAGCAACACTTCATCAGCCATGAAGGCCGAATAATGTTTGTTGAACTTGCGTCCGATTTCGAGTTTATTACGGAAATCGGTTGAGTTTTTTGAAGGATCGCCGCTATCCATTACGCTGCCGCTACTGGTACGTTGCAGGATGATACGATCGGCTATTTCCCAGTGTTTAAACGGTTTAATCTTATAATTAATCGAGCCATAATATTGATGGAAATTATTAAACCTCATATTCGATGCACGGCTTGGCGCCAGCACATAATTAAGTGTCACATTCAATTTGTCATTGATGTCATACTGCACACCCAGATCTGAATACCAGGAATTGAGTTGCGTAAAATTTTCTCCTATCCTGAAACGGGTCAATAATTTTACACCCCACTTATATTGTATCTTCTGATTGATACCGGCTGAAAGCCACGACATGGCATCGTTTAATGGCTTTTGTGCATATGCATTCCCGCTGAAAAGAATAAAAAGGAACAAGAAGAGTAGGCTCTTTTTTTTCATGACAGACCCTATGGTTTACTGATCATACCGGCTTTTCGAAGCAACTTCCTGTTTTCACGAAGATGCATCAGCTTGTATACCATAGCGTACATTACAGGCAGAATGAGCAATGTTAAGATAGTGGAAGTAATCAATCCGCCAATCACAACGATAGCCAATGGTTTTTGTGTTTCACTGCCGATACCGGTCGAAACGGCTGCAGGCATCAAACCTATCATGGCCATCAGGGCCGTCATGACCACCGGGCGCACACGTGTGCGTACCCCTTCTTCGATGGCGATATCCCAATGCATTCCTTCTTTCAGGTTTTTTGTGAAAACGGAAATGAGAATCACTCCATTCTGAATGCACACACCGAAGAGTGCAATGAATCCGATACCCGCCGATATACTGAAATTAATACCTGTCAGGTGAAGCGCGAGAATTCCACCGATGAGGGCGAACGGTACATTCATAATCGTAAGTACGGAATCCTTTATATTGCCAAAGGTGATGAACAGGATGATGAAGACCACTAACAGGCAAATCGGCACTACATTGGCCAAGGTCTTACTGGCTCGCTGTTGATTTTCAAATTCGCCGTTCCAGGTATTGGTATATCCTTGTGGTAATTTGACAGCATCGTTCACTTTCTTCTGGGCTTCCATAATAGTGCTTCCAAGGTCTCTGCCACGTACTGAAAATTTAACAGCAATATAGCGGGTATTATTATCTCTGAAGATAAAGGCTGGCCCTGTTAATGAAGACAATTTGGCAATTTCCTTCAATGGAATCTTGCTTCCGTCCTGCGTCGGAATCATCAGATTTTCTATCTTCTCTTCATTATCCCTGAACTCTTTCTGATATCGAATACGTACATCAAATTTACGTTCACCTTCGTATAGTTCGGTGGCTGCCTTACCTCCGATGGCCATTTCGATGACGGAGTTAGCATCTTCGGTATTGACACCATAGATAGCCATCTTTTGCTGATCGAGTTCAATACGAAATTCAGGTTGTCCCAAATTTTTCAAGATGCCCAAATCTTCAATGCCCTTTACGGTCTTCAATTGATCCGCTACTTTTTTAGACAGAGAATCTAACGTGTTGAAATCAGGACCGAATATTTTTACTGCCAGGGCTGCATTCACACCCGCCACGGCTTCCTCGACATTATCGCGTATGGGCTGGGAGTAATTCAATACAATGCCGGGTAGTTTGCTCAGTTGTTTATCCATTTCGTCGATCAGAGAATCTTCAGTAATCTTTCGTTTCCATTTTTCTTTCGGGTACAGATCTACTTGAATCTGGACATTGAAAAAACCTTTGGGGTCTGTACCATCATTAGTTCGACCGACTTGCGCCAGCGTTTGTTTCACTTCAGGGAATTCGCGAAGTATATCCACCATCTTGTTGGAGATACTGTTCGCTTCAGGCAAGGAGACGCTCATAGGCAACTCGGCTTCCACCCATAAGGCACCTTCATCGAGTTCGGGCAGGAATTCAGTTCCTAAAAATTTAACCGAAAAGAAACTGAGCGCCATAATTGACAACGCAATCAGCACACTGGTCTTCTGATGTTTGAAAGTGATTTTAAAAAATTTCATGACCGTATTCTCAAAAAAGCTAACGAGAATATTATGTTTTTCCTTGACGTTTTTTCGCAGTAAAATACTGGATAAAGCCGGTACCAATGTAAGTGTAAACAGTAAGGCGCCTATCAAAGCAAAACCCAAGGTATAGGCTAAAGGAGAGAACATTTTTCCTTCCACTTTTTGAAACGCGAAGATGGGCATCAGGCAAGTGAGGATAATCAATTTAGAAAAGAAGATCGCCTTACCCATTTCAGTTGCCGTATTTTTAAACAGACCAAGTTTTGAAAGCTTATTGAATTTTTCCATACCGACTTCCTTCGCCTTATGGTCGAGCATCACAAACAAACCTTCGACCATCACGACCGCCCCATCGATGATGATCCCGAAATCGACCGCCCCCATACTCAATAGATTGGCGCTCATGCCTTTGATACGCATGCAGATGAAGGCAAATAATAAGGACAGCGGAATAATGATGGCTACGGTTATTGTCGTTCGCCAATCGGCCATGAAAAGGAACACGATCAGGGTAACCAGGATAATACCTTCGATTAGATTATGTATGACTGTTTCCTGTGCGAAATCCATCAGGTTTGTCCTGTCATAGAAGGTGTTGATTTTGACATCAGGCGGTAGAATTTTCGTGTTCAGTTCCTTAACTTTTGCCCGAACCGCATCTAATACGATTGCAGGGTTTTCTCCTTTCCGCATCACGACGATTCCTTCAATCACATCGGGTTTTTTATCCCGTGTCACCCATCCGAGACGAGGTTTGCCTGCCTCGACGACCGTTGCGATATTTTTGACTAGAATGGGGACGCCATTTATTTTAGTTACAATGATATTTTCAATGTCACTGGCATTTTTCAACACTCCGATACCTCTTACTAAGTAGGCCTGCCCGTTCTTTTCAATCACATCACCACCCACATTCACATTACTTTTAGTAATGGCACTATAAACATCTAATGATACAAGATTATATTTTAAAAGAAGTTCTGGATTTACACTGACTTCGAAAGTTTTTTCTTCACCACCGAAGCTGTTCACGTCAGCGACACCAGGAACACTTTTAAACTGACGGTCAAGCACCCAATTCTGTATGGTTGTCAGTTCACGGATATCTTTGGTGGCGCTTTGAAGGGTATATCTGAAGATCTCTCCGGTTGGTCCGTAAGGAGGCTGAACATCTGGTTTTACGCCATCTGGCAAATCGGCTCCTCCTAATCGGCTCAAGACCTGCTGACGCGCAAAGGCATCATCCACATCATCGTCAAAGATGATACGGATGTAACTTAATCCAAAAGCTGACGTGCTTCGCAGGTTCGATTTTTTCTGAACACTATTTAGTACCACTTCCATAGGGATTGTCACAAATTTTTCAACTTCTTCCGCACTTCGTCCAGGCCATTGCGCGATGATGATGATCTGTGTATTCGTCACATCCGGAAATGTTTCAATTGGGGTATTCTTGTAACTTATGAAGCCGATGACGGCCAGTATAGCGGTCATAAAGAAAATAAAATACCTGTGCCGTAAAGAGAACAGGATGATATTTTTAATGAGTTTATTCATTTTATTGAAAGACTTTTAAAACGATTAGTAAAGTAAGTGTCGATTAATTTCCTGCTTCCTGGATCTGTCTGAATAATAATATCTGATTACCTACGATTAATTTATCCCCGGCATTGAATCCAGTTTTGATAAAGGCTTTATCACTTGAAATCTTGAGGATGGAAACTTCTTTTATTTTCAAATCGCATCGATTATTGTACTGAACTACATAGCTTTTGCCATCTTCATTGATAAGGGCAGCTGCCGGTATCGAAACGGCTTGTATCCCTTCCTTATTTTCAATCGTGATATTGGCAAACATTTCAGGTTTCAATAAACCATTAAGATTTTGAACAGCGACTTTTACTTTCATAACTTTCGTCACAGGATCAAGCACGTTATTGACGATGTCAACTTTGCCGTTGAATACCTTATCCGGATAAGCCAGTGTCGTGACTTTTGCCTCGTATCCGGGTTTTATTTTAGAAATATCGGTTTCATATACATTGGCCCAGATCCATACATCTTGAATGTCACCAATCGTAAACATTTCAGTATTGTTGTCGCTCCGGATAAAATTACCTTGGTTAATATTTTTACTGACGATATATCCGCTTCGAGGTGCGGCAACGGTATAGGTACCGTTAGCGGCAGTATGACCTCCGCCATTGATACTAATCTGATCCTTGATCTTCGACGAATTACTGAGGGCTTTCTGATATAATTCCTTCGATTCGAGATAATCTCTTTCGCTACCGATACCGTTCTTAAACAAGTGTTCCTGATTTTCCATTTGACGTTTAGCAACAGCTATATCCGAATTCGCACCAGAAAGATCAGCGTAATTACCAGCAATGTCTGCGCTTCGAATTGTGGCCAATGTCTGCCCGGCCTTTACATAATCACCCAAGGATACATTGACACTTACTATTTGTCCGCTGCTGATAGGAAACACTTTCACCACTTTGTTTTCATCGAAATTTACTTCACCACTCAACTTTAATTCGTCGCTAACCTGATTGTATGTTGCACTATCTATACGCACCATTTTTATCATGGTATCACTCAGACATATCGGTTGCTTTTTGCTTTCTACATTTTCATCTTTAGATGAATGGCATGCCAATGAAAACACCATGACGGCCGCCAGTGAATTAAACAATCTGATCTTATTCATTTTGTCCCTAATTTATTTTCTTAGTTTATGTTGATGATATCTTTTCCAATAGCATAGTTCAGCTCTTCAATTGACTTAATAAGTTCGTGATGCTGATCGGTTAATTTCAATTTGGTGTCTTTATAGGCATCCATGAAATCGATAAACTCCAGAAGCCCCAATTGTCTTTCCTTGTAACTGTTGAGCATGTTCTGAAACAACTTATCATAATCTTTGCTGAATTCCAGTTGGGCTTCATTATTGATATGCTGCTGGAATAAAACCTTTTTGTAGGCTGTCAAAACCTCATTCTCTACATTACTTTTCACTTGATTGCTCAGCGCCTGCTGTGATTTGACAGAAAATTGCGCGGCTTTGATATTCCCTTGATTTCGGTTGAAAACGGGAAGTGGTATTGAGAGGGCCAATCCAAAATAATTAGGGGCATAACTGCTTAACCTGTCATATTCAATTCCTGCACTTACATCTGGTTTGGCCAAGGACCTCTGATAGATTAAATTATGATTCTGATATTCAAGTGAAGCATTCGCCATTCTTATATCGGTTCTGCATTCCAATGCGGTATGTTTCAATGAATCTAATGCAGACAGCTCTGCTTTGGTGAGTTCTCCAAACTTGTAGGATAATACCGGTTTAATAAAGATGTTTTCATTTGTTTGTAGCAAGGTTCTGATTTCAAGTTGCAATTGAATCAGTTGAGATTCGGTGATATTGGATTCATTTTGCAGGCTGAATAGTAATGCTTTCACGCGGATATTATCCTTCAGTGCGATATCACCGGTCTTGAATGCTTCATCCATACCTTTGACCAGTTTTTCAACCTCTAAAATTTCAGAATTGTATACGTTTTTAATTTTTAGTAAATGACTGGCTTCTTCAAGATCATTTCGGACAGTATATCGCAATGTGCGCATCAATTCATCGAATTGAATTTCTGAAAGGGTCGTATTATCCAATGCCAATTGCGCTGCTTTGTTAAGCTTACCTGCCGTATGTATCAGCTGCATGACTTGAACGTATACCTGTCCGCCAGAGGCATCATGCCGGAAGAATTTGCCGTCATAAATGTTCTGATCTGTGTTCAATACCGGATTGTCCCAGAGTTTAGCCTGCCGTACAAGGGCTTTGTTGGCATCTATGTTGTATCTGGCAGCAAGGGCTGACAGATTCTTGTCAAGCACGATTTTTTCGGCTTCTCGTAAATTGATTTGAAGCGTGTCACGTGATGCCGACTGTGCATCTGATGTCTGAATGTTACCAGAAAGGCTTGCAACAAACAGCATCATTGCGACCTTATGATTTAAGTACAGTTTCATACTTTTTAGCAATAAATTAAATAAATGAAGAATTGTCGCTAATACCTCATCCGTGGCAAAATATAGAGAGTACAAAAAGGATTATAATGGATGGGCGGCAACTACTAATAACAGAGAGTAAGATAGTGAACGAGCGGATTATCTGGCAATTTAAATTTAGTAATGTAGTGTTTGCATACATATTTAAAAAAGGCCCTTATTGGGGGATTAAGGGCATTCTTTACTTTTTCTGGCGAATAAAACTACTTATTCTGCTTGTATCGCATATCAGGTGTTCCGTCTTTTTTCAAAGGTTTTGCTTCTTTATAACGTTTATCAGGTGTTCCGTCTTTTTTCAAAGGAACTGTATTTGAAGTTGTTTTGTCCGCGTTTACTGCTGCTTTTGTCGCCTCATTTTTTGTTGATTGCTTAACATCGTTTGCTGCCTTTTTGGTGTCAGTAGCTGCTTTGTCTGTAGTTTTTGCGGCTCCTGTTTTTATTGCTTGTTTTGCATCACCCGTTACCTTTTTGGTGTCAGTGGCTGCTTTGTCTGTAGTTTTTGTTGCTTGCTTAACAGTCGCTGCTGCTGGTTTGGTGGTAGGAGTTGCTTGTTTCCCGGCCTGTGCTGTTGAAACGAACTGTAATCCGATTAAGATAGCTACAGACAAAATCATTTTTTTCATTTTTTATATTTTTAGTTGTTATTAAAGGATGTTCAAAAGTACAATGTCCTTTTTATGTACACTACCCGAATTAGATGATTCTTGCCAATTAATCGATGACAAGGCATTTCTAAACGTTGAAGAAACAAGTATATTGAAATGGGCCAGATAAGTCTGGGCATGACCAATAATTTATAGAAATTACGGCTTCATTTTTTCTAACAGACGACGACATTGATCTTCAGCTTGTCTGCTAAGCTTGGCAGCGATTTTTATCCAAGGTCCCGCAGTCGACAAAGATTCAGCGTTTTCTATACGTTCAAACGTATTCAGATGTGTTTTGGATATACCGAGATAACTGAAGGTTGTCTTCATGCTATGAGCGACAAAGTTCATTTTTTGTTTATCATTCATTTTATATGCTTCATGAAGGTCTACAAGCTCCTCGGGGGCTTGAATAAGAAATTGTTGCAGTAAATCCTTAACAAATTGTTGATTTCCGTGGCTGAGTTCACGTAAATAGGATTCATTTACTAAAGTTTCTTTTGGTAGCTCACCGGAATATTTGGCAAGCATCAAAAAAAAATCTGTTTCTAAAATAGGCTTCGATAAATAGTCATTCATTCCACTGGTGATGCATTTCTCCTTCTCTGAGTCCAAGGCATGTGCAGTCATGGCAATTATCGGCACTGAACTTTTTAATTCATTTCGAATACGGGTGGTGACTTCATAACCATCCATTTCAGGCATCTGAATATCCATCAGTATTATATCAAAGGATTCCATTGATATCATTTCGAGAGCATCAAAACCATTTTCGGCAATTGAGTACTGAATATTCTTATCTCTTAACCAGTGTAACAATAATTGCTGGTTAATTTTATTGTCTTCAACAATCAGCACCCGAACTGGTGCGGCGAATTGAATATCTGGTTCCTTTGGAACCGCCATTGATTCCTGTGAAGCTGCCACCGGTAATTCAAAAGGAAGTTCGATTGTGAATGTGCTGCCTATGCCTTGTTCACTTTCTATGCGTATATCACCGTTCTGAAGCTCGACTAATTGCTTTACTATCGAAAGCCCTAATCCAGTCCCGCCATATTTTCTGGTAATATGGGGATCTCCTTGTTCAAAACGGTCAAAGATCGTTTTCATCTTCTCTTTGGTAATACCGATACCTGTATCTGAGATAATGAATGCAATTAGGCAATGATCAGGGGTATTGAAAGTGCCTCTTATCCGTAACACGATGCTACCTTTCGTAGTGAACTTCAAAGCATTGCTAAGGAGGTTATTCAGTATTTGCGTTAACCGAAATTCGTCCCCTTTGATAATTGAAATATTGCTTTCAGGGTAGTGTATTTCGAAAACAATGCCTTTATCCTCGATTCGTTCTTTGAAGCTGTGTTCAATCGTTCTAATCAGGTCAACCAGGTTGAATGGGGCATGCTCAATCAGAATCATTCCGGCCTCTAATTTTGCGATATTCAAAATTTCATCGATTATAACCATCAGATGTTCGCCTGACGTCTTTATAGTCGAGACAAATTTGGCTGATTTTTCATCTAGATTTTCCTTTTCAAGCAGCTTTGTGAAGCCTAAAATGGCATTCAAGGGGGTCCTTATTTCATGGCTCATATTGGCAAGGAAATCATCTTTGATTTTGGAGGATTTCTCTTCCTTTTCTTTTGAAAGGTTGAGTTCGTGAATGAGGGATTGCTGCTGAATGATCTTATAAAATATATAGATGAGGGCAAGCAACAAGAAAAGGCAAGCGCCGATTGCGATCACGATATTCGCTCGTATTGCATTTTTTTCATTACGGTCTATTTCATTTACTCGTGCTTCAACCTTTTGTTCAGAAAGATTTTCCAGATCCTTGATAGTTTTAAGAATGATTTCATTGGTATTTCGTTTGTTGTGGTCATAAACCATAAGTTCGGCTTTTTGCTTCCCGCTATCAACAAATTCATTAAGAATTTCTATTCCGTTTGCTATTTTAACAATGACCAAGCTATCTAGCATTTGGCTCAGATCATTGACATCATCATAAGCCTGTTTATCGTCAATATAATTCATGGTAGAGTCAATTAACTGGATTTCATTCCTTATTTCTTTTTCATCAACCGCTCCTCTGGTAATGACGGCTTCACGTACTAATTTATCAAACGTAGCTAGATGTGTTTGTAATAATTGGAACTGATTCTTGTAATTGATTCTGTTCAGTAATTCTTCATTGCTACCGATCAGTTGTTTGATGCTTTTGTAAGAATTGAATTGAAAACCCAGAATGCAACCAAGTGCAATGGCAAATAAAAAAGGGAATATGATATTTGTTTTCGTCCACTTCATGTTGTCTTATCATTGATTTAGATGAGATTGCAAAGAATTAGATAAATACATTCTGGTTGTGATCATGCAACTTTTCTTTAATGGAATACGTAGGCCAATGGGGCACCTCTAAAACCTCAGTAAATATAGTAGATATTAGAAGAAAATAGGGTTTTTAGAGATGCCCTATAGTACTTTATATACAAATAAAAAAGCTGCCTGAAATGGCAGCTTTTTTATTTTATCTACGGGATAAATTATTTTTTTGGAGCACCTTTTGCTGGCATTGATTTAGCACCACCTTCAGCTTGATTTGAAGCGGCAGATGCAGGTTTTGCAGGTTTTGCAGTTGCCTTTACTGGAGCAGGTTTTGCGGCCGTAGTAGCCCTAGAAGGCATTTTCTTGTCAGATGTAGGAGCTGGTTTAGCCGTAGCTTCAGTTTGTTTTCCAGCATGAGCAGGAGCAGCAGGCTTTGATGTTTGGGCTGTTGATGCAGTGTTCAATCCAATCAGGATAGCGACTGCGAAAATCATTTTTTTCATTTTTTTTAGTTTTTAAATTTTATTGTTAAGGAATATTCAAAAGTACTTATTAGATTCTTTCTGTCCAAATTTCTCTAAGAAAGACGAAAGGTATCAGTCTAATTTGTGATTGTATCGCATTTTCGGCAATTGAGGCTATTTTGTCGTTAATAAGGCCATTGTAAGCGATGAAAACAGGTCCTGTTGAATTGCGTTGCTAGACTAAATGGAGGGTTAAATTGGACGCAAGGTTAGGATTATTGCCTTGTTAAAGAATTAAGTTTAAAATCTCTAGTAGAAATACCTCACAATCTTCGTTATGAAGATCAGAAACTGGAGATAAATTTCAATATAATATATGCAAATACAAAAGCCGTCTTTAGACGGCTTTTGTATTTGCAATGTTTCAGAAACATAGTTATTTTTTTGCAGGAGCTGCTTTTGCAGGAGCTGCTTGGGGAGCAGTTTGCTTTGGAGCAGCTTCTTTTTTCACTTTTTTTGATTGATGTTTTTTATGTGTTTTTTTACCAGCATGTAACACATTTTCTGTAGTAGCTTTACCGGTTGAAGTTTGAGGAGCAGTAGTTTTGTCTCCTGCGAAGGCTGAAGTTCCGATGAACATCGCTACTACGGTAGCGGCGATTACTAAACGTTTCATTTTTTTCTTTTTTAAATTTTGGAATTATTTCCAATGCAAACGTACATTACATGAAGACCCTTGTGTTGTATTATTAGCCTAGCAGGCTAAAGAAATAGCCGAATGAGGTTAATGCTTCGTTGATTAAAGGAGTTTTATTTTTTGGTTTAACATTGACCGGTATGCATCTGCTACAGGAATACCATTTTTATTAATCACAACCATTCCGTCCTCAATGCTGTCAATCTTGTTCAAAGCGATTACGTAAGAACGGTGTACTCGAAGGAATTTGGGTGGACTGACTTTTTGTTCTATAATCTTCAATGTGCTGTGAACCATATAAACATGTTGATTTACGTGAACCTTGACATAGTCTCCCATTGCCTCGAAATAAAGGATATCATCGAGCCTTATTTTCTTGAGGATACCTTTGTCCTTGATAAAAAAGAATTCGGTTTCGGGAGCTGATATTATTTCGGCCTTCCTGTTTCTGAGCTCTTTGTATTTTTCAATGGCCACTAAAAAGCGATATAGGCTGATCGGTTTGATCAGATAATCGGCAACGTTAAAATCAAACGCATCTACCGCATACTCTGTTTTGCCGGTTGTGTAAATGATGAATGTCGTTTTGTCCTTGAGTTTTCCCGCTAATTCAATGCCTGTTATTCCTGGCATTTCAATATCCAGAAATATTAAGTCGATGGATTCTTTTTGTATTAAATTGTAAGCTTCCATAGCTGTCTCGCATTCTCCAATCAATGTCAGATCCTTTATTTGGCCAATGATTTGAGTTAAAGCCATGCGGGCCATTTTATTGTCATCAACAAGAATGCATTTTATCATGTCTGAGAATATGAAGCCACAAATCTAGGTCGATATGACAGTATAAATCTATAATTTTTTCGTGAATGAATGCTCGTAAAAGGAAGAAAGTAGGTTTGCCAATCGCGTTGTCAACCTAAATGAATCATCTTGAGCATAAAAAAGAATAGATGATCACGTGATTTATAAATAGGGCCTGTTGAAAAAATCAAGTACATCAGGTACGAACCGGCAAAACGAAGCTGTATTGAAATACTGAGAGTTGCGGCCGGTGAAGTAGATGGTG
>CAIQUX010000141.1 GCA_903875055.1 uncultured Bacteroidota bacterium | reverse complement strand
TAATTCCGGTTGTTTTCGCAAGGTCTTAGTAGGTTGCTTTGTTTAGCCAGACTATCTGTTACTTTTTTTGCACTGTAAAAGACAATACGCAGAATGTTGTTCTTAACTTTTAGCCATGGTTTCACATCAACAGTATACGTCCTGAACATATTATCTGTGCTGAGAATTTTTACCTCGTTCAAAAAGATATCTGTGTAGGTATCCAGGCCTTCAAATTTCAGCAGGACTTTGGGGAACGTTTTAATATTATTCTTTACATCGAAATGAGTGTCATATTCCCAATTTTCATCTGCGATCCATTGGAGCGTTTTTTCATTATCACGGTAAAACGGATCAGGTATCAGTTTGTTATTGAAGAGACTTGTATGAATGGTCGAAGTAGAACCTGTCTTATACGATGTATTGTCGCCCACTCGTTTGTATGTCCAGCCAGATTTCAGCGTCACGGTTTGGGCAAACATGTTCATGTTCAGTAACAGAAGATATATTGAAAGCAATATTCTCATAAGACGAAGGATTTATGTTAGAAAGGGAAAATTCATTTACGGATTATGAGCCGTCTGCGGTTTCTTTTTGCGTTGTGTGGTCCTCTGTGAATAATCTTTCGATAAGACACTGATATTACCATCGACTTCTAAAACCGCGAGATCCACATCACTAATATTCTTTACACCATGTTCCCTGACCACCTGTTCAAGTTCTTCGATTGAGAGCATCGATTTCCGCAAGTTTTCACTGATGAGTTGACCTTCATGGATGAGCATAAGTTTATCACCTTGTGTGATATGACTGAAGCCTGGAAAAGAACGCAGCAAGTATTTGAACAGATAGTTGGCAATGAAAAGACCAAGTGCTGCTGCAATTCCGCCCTCCACTTCGTTGTTACTTCCCACCATGGCATTCTGTACGCTGTTACTGATCAATAAAATAAATACCAGATCGATGACCGATAATTGCGACAATTCCTTTTTTCCGAAAATGCGGATCGCCGCAATGATGAAAAGATAAATGATGACCGATTTTCCGGCTATGGTCAGGTAAGGTAAAAATTTATATAATAGATCTGCAATCATAATGGACATAAAAGTAAGTCGAACTTGAGAATGAAGCAATGATTTTTTCCTCCTTCCTCTTAAACCGTTCAAACACCCAAACCTTTATTTCAAACATCGGATCATCTATTTCATACAATTCGACATGGATTTTACAACGGAAAGACTAATTTTAGCTTTCAAATCTGAACCATGCTAAAAGCGTTACTTGTTGATGATGAACAGAACAATCTCGAT
Organism: uncultured Bacteroidota bacterium; assembly: GCA_903875055.1. Taxonomy (GTDB): domain Bacteria; phylum Bacteroidota; class Bacteroidia; order Chitinophagales; family Chitinophagaceae; genus OLB11. Next base: position 10,854 of record CAIQUX010000141.1, on the reverse strand, counting down.
AATCTCGAATTCATGCTCAAGCATGATTGCGAAGGTGTGAGCGTTGCAGGTAAAGTACACAATGCCACAGAGGCAAGAGAATGGCTTGCTAAAAATACGGTCGACATCCTTTTTCTCGATATCAATATGCCGGGTGAAACTGGTTTTGATCTATTGAAAAGCCTTGGGCAACCCAACTTTAAAGTGATATTCGTAACAGCGTATTCCGAATATTCGTTGCAAGCCATCAAGGCCAGCGCGGTCGATTATATTCTAAAGCCTGTTAAAATTGAAGATCTTCAGTTTGCACTAGAGAGGGTCAAGAAAATGTTCACCAGTTCAATGGCCATCGAACAAAGTCAGCAGTTACTACATCAGCTTTTACAGACAGCCAATTACAATACATTGCCTAAGAAGATTGCCTTGCCGCAACTGGGAGGCATCAATTATGTGGAAGTGGAGGATATCGCTTCGCTGGAAGCTGATGGGAACTATACTATCATTCATAAAGTAGATATGCAGAAACTCGTCATCAGCAAATCGCTTAAGGAATTTGACGACCTGTTGGATCCGAATATTTTTGTGCGTGTCCATAAGTCATATATCATCAACATTCATTACGTGAAGGAATACAGCACACTCGATGGTGGTGTGGTGAAAATGACCGACGGAAACGAATGGAGTATCAGCCGCCGACAAGCAGATTTATTTTTACAAAAAATGGATCATCATAGTTTGTCGTTTAAAAAGCACTAAATTTAGGGCTTATACATCGTTGACTTCGTATGCGCAGTTTCATACTGATTTGTTTTGTTGTTAGTTCTGCTTTCGCTTGCCTTGCCCAACATAAGGCAATGAACGTGTATACGACAGAGCAGGGATTGCCAAGCAATGTCACATACCAGACACTGGAAGATAATCGTGGATTTCTTTGGGTTACCACCGATCAGGGAATAGCCCGCTTTGACGGGAAAAATTTTCAGGTCTTTGCCAAAGAGCAAGGTGTTCCGGATATTGAAGTGATACAGATTCTGAAAGAGAAGAACGGTCGTATCTGGATCCGTTGCTATAACAACAGTCTTGCTTTTTATGATGCCATCAAAAATCGTTTTGTCGATGTGACTGCCATAGCCAATTCTCTGCACATTAAAGGCATCAAAAAAATGAGTGCGATTCCTGACGGTGGAATACAGTTCGATACGGAAACCGGGTCGTTTCAGTTTAAGGACGAAAACCTATTAGGTATGCCACTTCGAAGTTCCTCTGATTCAACATTCATTATACGAACTGATACGGATGGAATCCAATTTACCTATTCTTATAATGAATCAAGTGCGCAGGATTCGTCAGTGCATATCTACCTGATGAAAGGAAAGACGATATGGGCTCAACGTTCACTTGGGTTTCTGGGTCGCGGATTGGTTTTTTCACTGGATGGAAACTCGCTATATATCTTCAAACATACATCAAACGAATATTATGTCGTGACAGGTTTTGACAAATCAATACAACAAGTGAATGTTCAAAAACACACCTTGTTGCACGAGTATTATATTCATCATTTTACAGACAAGTATCTGAATCTCCTTTGCCGGACCAAAGACACGGTCAATGGAAAAGATGTGATGGAAGTGAATGTGTATGACAAGAAAACATTTCGATTTCTTTTCCGAGTGAATGAAAGTTTTATAGCCTTTCATCTGTTGAATGACAGAAAAGGGAATCTGTGGGTTAGTACGCTCGATAAGGGATTATGCATGTTCCCGATTCAGTCTGCAGTGAAACAATGTGTAAAAGACCTGTATAAGGATATTGATTTTTATTGTGTGACACGAAGTGCAGAAGGGATTCTTTATGCGGGGAATGAAAAGGGTGAAGTGGTGGAAATAAATCATGATATCCAAAAAGTCAACAAGGTTGCAACCAACGGGAAGATTGAATGGCAGCGCAATATTATCCTTTCACAACATAAGATATTTACCTTTTCAGATGGAGGTGTCTTTGTCAATTACAGAAAAGAGATCATCAATAAGTCCACCAACACGCATCAAGAATCAAAGGTTGTTTTGGCATTGAATGATTCTATTGTCATCAGTGGTTCAGGTAGTGGGTTGAGTCACTTGAACACCATCAAAGAGGAATTGTCGATCTTGAGAAATACTGAAAAACCTGTGACGGCTTTGGCTAGTATTGACCATAACGATTTTTATATAGGTTCAACAGATGGTCTGCATGTTTATAAGTCGTCGGAGCATAAAGTCATTGATCTGAACAAGACAGAACCTTTATTGGCCGAACGGATTGTGGCGATGAGGGTAACTGACGATAGCTTACTTTGGATAGCAACGGCAACTGATGGCATTGTGGTCGTGAAGAATGGGAAAGTGTTCAGACATATCAGGGAGATCGACGGACTGAGTTCGAATAATACCTTGGCCATCACAAAGGGAACCGACAAGCAGGTTTGGATAGGTACGAATCTGGGTGTGAGCCGCCTTAATTATTCGATGAACGAATCGTCGATGTCATTTATCATCCAGAATATCTCTACCATAGATGGTCTGACTTCGAATATAATCAATCAGTTATTTTATGATAATCACATATTATTCGCCGCAACAGAACGTGGGGTTTGTATGATTTCCGATTCCATACCTGTGCCTGATATTCACGTGGAACTGACAGGAATTCGTATCAATCAAAAAGACACCTCATTGCTTGCAGATTATTCATTGAAAGCCGATCAGAAAAATATTAAACTACAATTTGCCGGTGTTGATCTGAGAGGGTATTTCAATCATGTCGATTATTCATCTGACTATGGAAAGACCTGGGTCAATACGGATGGTGGAAACCTGAGTCTTGAATTTGAAAACGGCTTGCATCCGATATGGGTAAGGGCCGTAGATGTCAATAAGCATCCTGGAAGCAAGATACTCAAGTTGCAGTTTGATATTGCCACGCCCTATTGGAAAACATGGTGGTTCTGGACGGGCATCGTGTTGTTGATTCAGTTGTTGGTCGGGTATCTTTTTTACCGAAGGCAAAAACAAAAGGAGAAAGAGAAAAAGAAAGTGGAGTTGGCGAAGGCGCATCTGGCGTCATTGGAGCAGCAGGCTTTTGTATCGTTGATGAACCCGCATTTTATGTTCAATGCGCTGAACAGTATCCAGCATTATATCAACAATCAGGACCGGCAGAATGCCAATCGTTTTTTAACTGATTTTGCGTCATTGATCCGTAAGAATTTTGAAGCGGCGCAACAAGCATTCATTCCCTTAGAACAGGAAATGGAAAATATCAGTTTGTATTTGAGACTTGAAAAAATGCGATTCAATGATAAGTTCGATTTTGAAATCATCTACGATGACGATCTCGATCCCGACGATTGGATGATGCCTACCATGATCCTGCAGCCTCTGGTAGAAAATTCTATTTTACATGGTATCATGCCATCACAAATTCATGGCTTGTTGAAATTACGTTTGTCATATCAGGGTCAGGATCTGCTTCTTGAAGTCATCGATAACGGTATCGGTATAGAGAACAGCAGGGCCATGAAACAAGGAAGCAAACACCGAAGCCGCGGTATGGAGCTAATACACAAACGGCTTCAAGCCTTAAGTTTTTTCAGCTCGCAGGAATTGAAATTAGAGTATTCAGTGCCTTACAACGATACTAGAAATCCCGGGAATAAAACTAGTTTGCTTATACCTTACGGCCTTCATCAGGCGTGGGGTAATGCACAGAAAAATATTGAACGATAAGTCTCAGTCCACTAAGGGTGAACGGAGAAGATGAAATTACTCAGGTTTGTTTCCAGAAACGGCGAATCCAGGAGATCGACATTACCATCACCGTTCACATCAGTTCCCATATAACCGTTAGCGAAATTTGAAATGTCTTGCTCAACGATACTCACATCAATCAGGTCAATGTTTTCATCATGATTAACATCACCGCTGAAGAAGGCCCATACACCCGGACTAGCCTCCAGCTGATTTGCCCCGTAGGCTTTTGAGGCTGCATTGGTAAAGTTATAATTCGCAGGAGTAGAACTAATGAATACAGACACTGAAGACCAGGTTTCTAACGCATTACGATGCTTTATTGCTATATAGTAATTACCGGAAAGCGGCGGGAAGTTACAGGTTGTGAATCCATCACGGTTGAGTACCGATTTGGCTGCTACTACAGTGGCAAACGGCGTTACAGGATTATGCAGTTCGACGATAATGGTATCACATGCATTGATCGAAGTCGGTTGCAACTGATTGTCGAGCACAGGCTTCATCAGACCGATATCTTCCATATAGGCTTCAATAAAGCAACGTAGATTAAGTACACTGGAGTTTGAGTTGACTGTCAATTGTAAGGTAAGTAGGCTGTCGCATCCTACCGAGTTTATAAGGGTAGCGGTATAGTTGCCTGACAACGAATAGGTAATGTTATTTGCAGTCCATGTGTATGCATTATTAGCTGTGACAGAAACCGTGGACGAAGTGGAGTGCTTGATACTAAGATGCAATGTGTCTGTGTGGGTACATCCTAAAGCATTTAAAGATGCTGCTGTGTAATTTCCGGAAGCCGAATACGTAATGCCTGTTCCTGGAGTATTCCACGTAAATGAATTACAGGCTATTACTGTCTGTGCTGCCGTTGTGCTGTGGTTGATGGTCAGATGTAATGTATCTGTATGCAGGCAACCTGAACTGTTGAGAGATGTAGCTGTATAATTGCCTGATGCTGTGTAGGTGTTACCGGCACCGGGGACTGTCCATGTGTATGCGTTGCAGGCAACAACCGTTTGTGCTGCCGTTGTACTGTGGTTGATGGTCAGATGCAATGTATCTGTATGTAAGCAACCTGAACTGTTCAGTGACGTGGCTGTATAAACGCCTGAAACATTGTAGGGGTTGCTGGCACCTGCTACAGTCCAGTTGAATGAATTGCAGGCAACCGTATTCGAACTGGATGTATTACTATGATTGATTGTGAGATGCAGTGTAGTGGTATGTAGACAACCCGAGCTGTTCAATGAGGTAGCCGTATAAGTACCGGAGTTGGTGTAGGTAGCATTTGTTTGCGACCACAAATAAGAGTTGCAGGCTGTAATAGATAAAGAGGCCGTCGTATTTTGACTGATGGTCAGATTGAGGATATTCATGATAGTACATCCGGCGATACTTGTCAGCATGGCAAAATAAGTGCCGCTCGCCGTATAGGTAGTGCCGTTCATCGACCAGTAATACGAAGTGCATTCAGTGGTTGTCAGGGTGGAGGTCAGTTGTGCCGGTTGACCAAAGTCTACCATAGTGGTAGCCGTGCATCCTCTCGAATCGGTTGCAGTAATTTCATAAGAACCTGCAGGATAGTTAGTGCCTAAAGGGAATCCGAACATCGTGTAACTGATCGGAGGGACACCTCCAATGGATGAAGGTATGATACTGGTCGTTCCCCCGAAGCAATGAATCGGTGGTGCAATGGCGGTTACATTTAAAGGTGGAGCCGCATTCATTACTTTAGTGACACTTTTAGTACAACCATTATCATCTTCAACCAATAAATGATAGACTCCGGGAACGAGACCAGTGATGTAGGTGTCAAAATTATTCGGTACCGGATTTAAGAGAACGTTAGACGAATTGGTCCAGAAGGTCAGATAGCTTTGTGAGATATTAGTGCCGCCACTGATGATGGCACTGAATCCGCCATCATTACCCAGACAAGAAACGATTGAATCTGTCACGATGCTGACGTTCAGCGGCAATGGATTGACAAACGTGACAGTCTTGCAAACTGAACTGCTTCCGTTAAAAGCACACACTGTATGTGTACCGATACTTAGGTTTTGGAAGAAACCGGTCGTGTTGCTTTGAACACCTCCATCCAACTGATAAAAATACACTAACGATGCAGGGAAGGCTGTGGCCTGACATGATCCATCATTATTGCCGAAACAAGATATCGGCTGATCGATCGCCAGATTCATATTGAAAGGTGTATTGATGATGGTCAGATGAAGTACAGAACTTGTCTGGCATCCCGTGGTGCTGGTGGAGGTGAAAAAGTAGTTGCCACTTGATGTATATGTTACTCCGTTGACCGGCCATGTAAATGCATTATAGGCGGTGACGGTATTGCTGTTAATGGCGTTACTGGTGATATTAAGTATGAGCGTATCTTGTTTCGGGCAACCCGCTGCAGAAGTGGCATTGAAAATATATACACCGGAACTGTTATAGGTGAGACCGTTCGTAGCCCAAGTGTAGTTGCCGCAATTACTCACGGATATACTTGTGCCTGCAGATGGTGGTTGTGGTAAGGTGATGACCGTATCGCAACTATTAAAAAAACTATCGGTGATGGTGAGTGTATACGTTCCGGCAGCCAACGAAGAAAACGTATTGTTTATAGTCGGATTACCGCCATTCAATGTGAATGTGTAATAATTCAATGGATGTGTGTTGAATTTGATAACACCATTATTCGCGCCATAACATGAAACAGGTTGTATGATTGAAGCAAGCACAGGATGGGGATCAAAGGTGGTGTCTGAATAATTGGCGTGACCTGAATTGTCGCTATTCCATTGCCGACCGCCTAAGCTTTCATAATGGCAAGGCATATTGGTTGTCCAACGGTGAAAGATGTTGTAATAATAGACACCCTGATTATCAGGTTGGAACGGATTGGACATATAGCCGACCCAATGATAATTTTGTGTGGTGCCCAATGTGGAATCTGCTTTGAATGAGGCTACCGTGCTAAGGTTGAATTGAATAGCGGTGCCGTTGATGATTAGGGGGTTACCAAGTAAATCATAAATCTCAATGGTCGGAGGTGGAAATGAATTCGGCACTTCTACTGCGGTGAACAGACTTCGGAAAGGAGCTAAGCCGCCGGAGGCAGGTGCTGCATTGGGACCCGGATCTGTCTTCATCTTGTCGGTAGTGGCTTCCGTCTTTGACGTATTGACCTGTGGCCAGCAGATTTTTTTTTTGTTCATCTGATTTGTCAACTACATCATAGGTGCTTTCTGTCTGGGCAAAAAGAGTAGAAGTTATATTCAATAAGAAGATGAAAAGGAAAGTTGTTTTTGCGCCAAAATTCGAAGAAAAGGATCGAGTTGATCTAAGATTAAACGAATCGATATGACATAGAGCTACGGAGTTGTTTTTCATAAAAAAGGAGTTTAAATTTTTCAATTAGCAGCGGATTAAAAATTGAATAATTTAAATGACAGCCGTAAAATTATAAAAATTAATTCGATTAGAAGGCAATAAAAACGCATTCATTTCAAAATAAAAACTTGTTGATGATTTCTTGAAATGCAGAACAGTAGCCTATTTCAAAAGAAACGAAACTTTGTCTACCCGAAAGGTTTACGTTCAATCAGTGAAACCTGCATTTCATACATCCAAACCTGCATTTCATACATCGGACCATTTTGGCCACATGAGTCAAAGTAGGTTTACAATACAATTAGCAGCAAAAAGGGCGATGCCGAAAACCCTCAAACGAGTAGGCTAACACAAAAACAAAATTTTATGAAAACGAAAATTAACAATGCAAGAAGGCTGTTACCCTGTTGGCTTCGGGTGACATGCATGATGATACTCAGTTTGCTGGGTATAGAAGCCTGTGCCCAAACGGCGACCTTCGGTTCACCAGGTGTTATTGGTTCCCCTACGTCCAATTGCGGACCAGTGACAAGGACCAGTGCAAGCAGTACAGAAGATTTCTCACAACATTATTATCTGTACACCGCAGCCGATATGGCTGCTGCCGGCATTGTACCCGGTTCGACCATCACCGGCATCGGATGGTATAAAGCGAATAACGGTGCTACATCTTCAGGGAATCTTTCCAGCATCTGGAAGATACATATGAAGAACACCGCAACGTTGCCATCACCAACATGGTGTAATCCAAGTTATGCAGTACAATCTGCCGGTGCAACATTGGTATATAACAACCCGGCTCAGGTCATTCCGAATACGATTGGTTGGATCAACTTGACTTTGACAACTCCTTTTGTATATACAGGAGGCTCGTTGGAAATCGGCTCAAACTGGAATTGCAGTCTTTTTACCGGCAATCCTACAACCAATGCGATTGTTTGGAATCAATTTGCGGTACCGAATATCAACCAAACTTTTGGTGCCAGAGGGTCTTCATCTTCTTTGTTGATGATCAATGAAAGTTGCAGTCCGATCTCTCAATTGGTGTTTACCACACCTGCACCATGTACATCGGTATCTTCCATAGGGAATACAATTTCCTCTGTTAGCTCGGCGTGTCCGAATGCACCTTTTAATCTTACATTGCAGTTTCCACCACCATCAGCTTCAGGTCTCACCTATCTGTGGGAGCGTTCAGATGATTCGTCGTTTACCACGAATGTGACAACGCTTGGAACAGGATCGGTACAATCTACTTCTGCAACAACACCTTCGTATTATCGTTGCACCGTAACCTGTACATCAGGTGGGTCGACATCAGTTTCCTCACCTGTTTTTGTTGATGTGTATGATCCGGTTTTAGCATACGCTGCTGGTCTTGATTTACATTGCCATGGTGATAATTTAGGCGAAGTGTACCTCAGTGTTTCTGGTGGTAATGGCACCTATACGTTTAACTGGAACAATGGATTTTACAATTCACAGAATATCTCCAATCTTTCTGCCGGCACCTATAGTGTATTGGTTATAGACGGTAACGGATGTTCTGCTTCTGCTTCTGCTATCGTGAATGAACCTTTAACTTTGACAGCTACAACCTTGGTCACCAATGTTTCTGCATCGGGTATGTCTGATGGAAGTATCACGGTGAATGCGCTTGGAGGAACTCCTCCTTATCAGTATTCAATCGATGGGGGAATTACCTATGTGCCATCCAATCTTTTCACAGGTCTGGCTGCAACCATGTATATCATACGCATACAAGATGCGGCTAACTGCGTCACCTTGTTGAATGTGGCTGTCAATAATCCTGGTATCGTTCTAACCGATCCGGGGATTTCCATTAATGTAACTGATGATCAGGATACGATTGCTCATATCGTATGGGGCGTTCCTACGTCGTTTCCCGCCTTCAGTTATACATTGGAACGAAGTGATGACAGTATCAATTTCGTACCGGTAAGTTTCATTACCACTCCTCAGTTAGTTGATATTATGACCTTACCTCCAACTTCTGTGAATGCTTTCGGCTCCATCTTATTTACGACAGAAATGCAACCTCATCTGATATTCAATGAGGTGGTACAAAATCTGACACCGAATACTAAGCGATATTATCGGGTACGTATCACTAACCAATCACAAACCTTGGTGGTTTACACATTGGTGAAGCAATTTCTGCCGCCACCAGTTGCCAACCAGCCATGGCCTATTCTGAATCCAACACCATGTCCGCCGATTGGTATTCCACCTTTGGGTTACACCCCGACTAACTGGACAAGTTCTCAGCAAATCGGATGTTGTCTGGTTACTAAAAGACTCTATGTAAAATATGGTTGTGCCAACCCGATGCCATGCCGCGATTGTCTGCCGGCTTGCACTTGCACCACTGATCCATGTTGTATTCATAACTGCGCAAATTATTTGATGTGTGGTTGTACTCCATGGAATTCATGTGGTACCACTACACAATATGTCTGGGTTGTTATCGGCTCTGTGTATTTGGCTCCGGTCATAACCACTACTCAAACTAATGTGACCTGCAACGGCGGAAGTAACGGAAGCATCACCATCGCAGGTGGTGTGTCGCCTTGTAAACGAAATAAGATTATAGGTGCGCCTGCTTGTTTTGCGTCAACTCATCCAATGCCATTTCCGAATGCGCTTGGTCAGACGTCGAATGTGTTCACAGGATTATGTGCCGGATGTTATACCATCATGGTCACCGATTGTAACGGATGTACGGCCACCAAAGTGGTTTGTATCACACAACCTACGCCTATCAATCTGACCGCAACTGTAGTGAACAGCTGTACATGTACCGGGTCGATCACCGTTACAGCTACAGGAGGAACTCCATGTCTGGCAGGATATACCTATCAGAAATTACCATCAGGTCTGCCACAAACATCCAACACATTTACCAATCTATGTCAGGGATGTTATACCATCAAAGTCACAGATTGTAACGGATGTACAAAGACCATCGTGAAATGTGTGGTAAGTCCGACTCCGATTACTGCCACTGCCTCAGTGACGAATGTATCCTGTTACGGCGGAAACAACGGAACCATAATTATCACATCATCAGTCCCTTCTTTATGTGTCGGCTATAGTATAGGGTCTTCCTGTACGGCAACTGGACCGATTGTAGCATCACCTGTATTTACAGGTTTGCCGGCTGGAACTTATTGCATACATGTTCGTAATCTTTGCACCAATTGCGATGTGTGCATCTGTGTGACAGTTACACAACCATCGCCAATTACATTGTCAGCAACCTCTGTGAACACTTGTTCATGTAACGGTTCAATTTCCGTGACAGCAACAGGCGGCACACCATGTACTACAGCAGGTGGTGGATATACTTATCAGTTATTACCAGCGGGCATACCGCAGGTATCAAATACCTTCAATGGTTTATGTCCAGGTTGTTATACAATCAAGGTGACAGATTGCAATGGTTGTACAGCGACTATTGTGAAATGTATCACAGCGGTCGGTTCACCTACAGGCTTGATTCCGAATGTGATAAATCCATTGTGTAATGGTGGAACCGGAACAATCTGTATATTGAATGCAACCGGAATAGTGAATCCATGTCTGAAGTATGCGATGGTGACACCGAACTGTCAATTGATTGCCAGTTCAGTGTTCACAACGAATCCATGTTTCGCAGGATTAGTAGCCG
>CAIQUX010000140.1 GCA_903875055.1 uncultured Bacteroidota bacterium | reverse complement strand
GCAATATCCTTCCTATCCGAACAGTGCAGTCAGCTTGCAATGGTTTACTTCATCCGGCCCTATTACCGGTGCCACCAATACTACTTACAATGCCACTATCACTGCCACACAAAGCTATCATTGTGTCGTAGCTTGTTCACTCAGTGGTGCGACGTATAGCTCAGTGCCTGTGACCGTTCAGATGAATGCGGCAACAACAGGTTCATCAAGCTATACGGCCTGCGACTCCTATAGCTGGAATGGCAATACCTATACTAATAGTGGTGTGTATATTGCCACCCTGCCCAATGCAGCCGGTTGCGATTCGATCCATACGTTGAATCTGACCATACACCATAGTTCATCAAATAATGTCGCATTGACTGCCTGTGATTCGGTACAATACAATGGAGTTACGTATACAAGCAGCTTTAATGTGACACAGATTTATAGCAATGTAGGTGGATGTGACAGCACAGTGTCCGTGAACATCAATATCCATCAAAGCAATGGCAGCAGCCTCACACAAACGGGTTGTGATTATTATCTTTTCAATTCAACCGTGTATACCACATCTGGAAACTATACTCATACCATGACCAATGTCAATGGATGCGATAGTATCATTCAGTTAAATTTGACCATCAATCAGAGTACGGATTCAACCATCAATGCCGTGTCGTGCAATATGTATTCCATAAACGGACAAACGTATACCAACACAGGAACCTATACACAAAACTATACGAATGCGGTTGGGTGCGACAGTGTTGTCAATCTGCAAATTGCCATCGATACATTGAATGCGACCATCACCATCAACGGACTCAGTATTTCAACACCTAATGTCGGTACGTATCAATGGATCGATTGTAATACCAATACCGCTATCCCTGGTGCTACCAGTTTGAATTTCATACCAACAGCCAGTGGTTCATATGCGGTAGTCGTAAGCACTGCCACTTGTGTGGATACCAGTGTTTGTCTGACCATGTGGCTTACAGGAACCAATAATGTAAACTTGAACGGCAATTCATCTATCTATCCCAACCCTAATCAGGGTGTGTTTGACATCGAGATGATCGAAGATGCTGCCTTTACAATCATGAATGATGTCGGAGAAATCATATTACAAAAAATGGCTTCGAAAGGAAAACAGACGATAGACATATCAGCTTACGCCAAAGGCATTTATTTCCTGAAGATCGAAGAGAAAAACAAAACAGACATGTTGAAATTACTGAAAGAGTAAGGTCGATTATGATTACTGCTAGAAATTGTTACGATCGAACTTAAAACAGTTCAATCTGTCTGTTATCTTCTTCACTCTCTTCATTCAGCAAACTGATTTCAAGCAAATCCTTGTCACATAGTTTCGTACCGATCGCTTTCCATCCCATCACATCCACAATATCTTCGAGGTTGATGATCTGTTCGCTTGGCAGATATTTCTTCTTGCCGGTTTTCAATTTGATGACCGGTGTACCATTCGATGTGATCCATTCGAGATAATTGCCTTCACCTTCTTTGATAAACTGGAATTTCGTATTCAGCGTCAATGTCTCAATCTTGAAACGTTTCGCATTGAATTGCTTCTTGTCATTATCGAAATACACGGCGCTGAGAATGGCCTGTGGTTTGAATTTTTCAATCATCACCACCTTCTCGGCATCAAAGCGATTGGAGAGTTCTGTATTGTTGAGAGTGTAATTACCATCATTATACATCGTGAGGACCTTGTCATCTTCATTGAAACTTCCCAGATACATTCCTTTCTCATCGGTATTCAAACGACCTACGACATCATCATACCAGATTTTCTTACCGCCGAGTGTCGATGTTCCTTTCGCTTTCAACTTGATACCTTTGATCGGATATTTCGTCACCTGATTACCCATACTGCTTCGGCCCTTGATACTGAGTTCGGCGAAATCAAATTCAAAGGTTTTGATCTTAGCTTTGCATGCCGCGCTTAAGGAAATACTCACCAGTTCGCTTTCACCATTCGGGTTCGATGTGAAGTACAAGCTCTTGCTCTTCGGTGTGCCCTTGGTCAGATCGTATTCCTTGTCGCGCGTGATACCGGTCACATTGAAACGTTTGGCATACGACACGCCTGTCTTCCCATCCACATAAATCATATTATACGTAGTACGTTCATCAGCCTTCTTGAAAATTTCAGCATGTATAATATCCTTACCGATAAAGACCTTATCAGCCACTTTCACCACCTTCATCTTGCCATCGCGTGTGAAGGCTATGATCTGATCCACATCCGCACAATCGACAAAGAACTCATCTTTTTTCAGACTCGTACCGATAAACCCTTCAGCTCTGTTGATATATAATTTGGTATTGGCAATCGCTATTTCCGACACTTGTATCGTATCGAATATTTTGATCTCTGTCTTACGCTCTCTGCCCTTACCGTATTTTTTCAACAGCTCATCAAAATACGCAATGGCATAATCGGTCAGGTGTTCAAGATGATGTTTGGTGTCTTCAATATTCTTCTCAACCGCTTTGATATGTTCATTGGCTTTGAAGGAATCGAATTTCGAAATACGCTTGATCTTGATTTCTGTCAGTCGTGTAATATCTTCCTGGGTGATTTCACGTCGGAATAATTTCTTGTAAGGTTTAAGACCTTTATCAATCGCCGAAATCACACCTTCCCATGTTTCCTCTTCTTCGATATCACGATAGATACGTTTCTCGATAAATATCTTTTCAAGCGATGAATAATGCCAGTTGTCATCCAGTTCACGAAGCTTCAATTCAAGTTCCTTACGCAACATCTCCCTGGTTTCATCTACAGAAATCTTGAGCAATTCGGTGGCAGAAATGAACTTCGGCTTGTCGTCAAGGATGACACAGATATTCGGTGATATGCTGACTTCACAACTCGTGAAGGCATACAAGGCATCGATGGTCTGATCGGGTGTGACACCAGCCGCCAGTTGGATTTCAATCGACACATTCGCTGCTGTCTCGTCGGTTACTTTTTTAATTTTAATCTTACCGCTGTCATTCGCTTTTACGATACTTTCAATCAGCGTAGGTACCGTCACACCATAGGGCACATCTTTGATAAGGATAGATTTATTATCGACCTTTTCAATATGGACACGCACACGAACTTTGCCTCCGCGTTTTCCGTCATTGTAATTCGTCGTATCTATCATTCCTTCCGTGAGGAAATCGGGATACAATTCAAACTTCTTCCCTTTCAGGTATTTAATGGATGCATCAATCAGTTCACAAAAGTTATGTGGGAGAATCTTGGTTGATAAACCCACAGCTATCCCTTCGGCGCCCTGAGCCAGCAACAACGGAAACTTCATCGGCAGGGTCACGGGTTCGTTCTTTCGTCCGTCATAACTCAATTGCCAGTCAGTGATCTTTGCATTAAAAGCTACATCAAGGGCAAACTTCGAAAGCCGTGTTTCGATATAACGGGGTGCGGCCGCATTATCACCTGTTCTGAAATCGCCCCAGTTACCCTGGGTATCCAGCATCAGATCTTTTTGTCCGATATTCACAATCGCATCGGCTATACTTGCATCACCATGCGGATGGTATTGCATCGTTTGCCCTATCACATTGGCCACCTTATTGAAGCGACCGTCGTCCATTTCCTTCAGCGCATGCAAAATACGTCGTTGCACAGGCTTCAGTCCATCCAGTCCTGCAGGCACGGCACGTTCAAGTATCACATAACTGGCATAATCCAAAAACCAGTTTTGGTACATCTCATTTACATGATTCTTATTGACACTCTTTGCGTTGTGATCAAATTCTTCTGCCATATCGATTTACTAAGGTGGCAAATGTAAATATTGTGGAATGTCTTTACAATAAATTTTAGTCACATCGGGGTGATATTTATGGGAGTCAGGGACAGTGCGCTTATGGGGCGTATGGGCGATGGCACCGTTTTGGCGACATCACTATCCTCAGCATGAGGAAGGGATATACTTTTATGTAAGGAGCAACATCATATTCTATCCCAAATAACAGAGCACTATGAAGATTTAATGAATTCTATCTATCTTTAACCAAGAATTCTCAACATGAAAAATTACAATTTTACGGCTCAGATAGAAAAGGATGCTGAAACAGGTATGTATATTGGGATCATCCCTAATCTTCCAGGTGCTCATACACAGGCAAGTACATTGGATGAACTGAACGCTAATCTGAAAGAAGTGATTGAATTATGTATTGAAGAAATGACCGACGAAGAACTAAACTCTTTTCCTCAGTTCATTGGGTT
Source organism: uncultured Bacteroidota bacterium (assembly GCA_903875055.1). Taxonomy (GTDB): domain Bacteria; phylum Bacteroidota; class Bacteroidia; order Chitinophagales; family Chitinophagaceae; genus OLB11. The sequence goes on along the minus strand of CAIQUX010000140.1, from coordinate 967 downwards.
TCAAAATATTACGGTTGCGATATGAGTAAATTGCCTTTGGTTAATGCGAAAGTCCTTGAGAAAATTTTACTCCTTCTTGGCTTTATACTTGTCAGACAAAAAGGTAGCCATGTTTTCTATCGGCATCCCGATGGAAGATACACCACGCTTCCTCATCATGGGACTTCTGACATCGGACGCTCCTTGTTAAGACAAATCTTACGGGAAATCAATCTGTCTCCAGAAGAATAGATCGAACTTTTGAAAGTGATTTAAAGGTTCTATCTTTTCGTCACCATTTTCAAATCGTCACATTTTCAAATGGTACACGTGTCGAGTTTTATCATTTATTTCCCTATTTTGTGCTTCTAAAAACTATCACATGCGTCGTATTTTCTCATTCTCATTGGTCTGTCTGCTTTCGACAAACTTTACACAGGCACAATCTCTGCTTACACCCGAAACATTGTTAAGCCTTGGTCGTGTAAATGCCAAAGGTCTAAGCAAAGACGGCAGTGTCTTTTATTTCAGTGTGGCCACCCCATCCATGGAAGAGAATAAGAACAAGTCGAAATACTATTCTATCCCTGCTTTTGGCGGAACCGCCACTGAAATACCGGCCTTCCCTGCAGGTGATATGATTACGGTCGAAAAGGAAGGCGACAATATCAAAGCGTCTCCGGACGGGAAACATGTACTCTTTACACGCGAAGTGAAGATGCAGGATATACAAGGCTACGACCGATACCCGGCTCTGACCAAATCCAATGCACAGATCTATGACAACCTCAATCAACGTCATTGGGATACCTGGGAAGACGGTAGCTATTCACATGTGTTTGTAGCCGATAATGTGGCGGGATTTGCACTGAGAGAAAAAGATATCATGCAGAATGAAATGTTTGATTGTCCTCAAAAACCACATGGCGGTGATGAAGATGTCATCTTCTCACCCGACGGTAATCAGGTGTTGTATGTGACCAAGAAG
>CAIQUX010000139.1 GCA_903875055.1 uncultured Bacteroidota bacterium | reverse complement strand
TTGGTGATACACACGGAAATTATGTCTATCTCTTTGAACGTGAATGCTCCATACAGCGTCGTCATCAGAAACTGATCGAGGAAGCTCCTTCATCGTGTCTCACACCCGACGTACGAAAAGCGATGGGTGAAAGTGCCGTGAATGTGGCCAGATCCTGCGATTATCACGGAGCCGGAACCGTTGAATTTCTAGTGGATGATGACCTGAATTTTTATTTTCTTGAAATGAATACCCGTCTTCAAGTAGAACATTGTGTCACTGAGATGATTACGGGTATCGATTTAGTGAAAGAACAAATCAATGTTGCCAGAGGAGAAACCCTGCATTTTAAACAGGAAGACTTGCATATCAATGGCCATGCGGTTGAATTGCGTATCTGCGCCGAAGATCCTTTGAATAATTTTCTTCCGGATATCGGAAGACTGGAAGTCTACAAGCGACCTACAGGTGAAGGCATCCGTATCGACGACGGGTATGATGAGGGCATGGATATTCCTATATATTACGACCCGATGATAGGGAAACTAGTGGCTTGGGGGCCGACACGTCAAGAGGCAATCGATCGTCTTGGAATAGCCATATCGCAATTCCGGATCAATGGTATCGAAACCACCTTGCCTTTCGGAGCTTGGGCAATCAAACAACCTGCGTTTACAGAAGGAAAATTTGACACGCATTTTATCGAAAAATACTACAAACCCGAACTGCTCGAAGTCTTTACTCCTGAAGAACAGGAGATGGCAGCTATCATGGCGGTGCATATTTTTGAGTATGTCAATAAACCCCTGAAAGCGCTGGATCCTGTCACCACCAAATGGAAAAACCGTATGAATCTGAGATAGCATTTACCCGAGGAGGCAAGATTAATTTTACTTTTAAACTGAGTTTTTAGATTTTTGTTTATCTTAGTGGCTTCATAAAAAATAAACATGAAAAGAATAGCGTCTATATTGTTTTTTGCCTTTGCGATGCTCGTGAGTATCACTTCCTGCCGTAAATATGAGGAAGGTCCGAATATCAGTTTCCGTACCAAGAAGGCAAGAGTGACCAATAACTGGAAATATGAAAGTGCACAGGTCAATGGCGTTGAGGTTTCTTTGGACCCTTATTATGCCAAACAAAAACATTATTTCTATAGAGACGGTAAGTATATCCAAACGATCATAGATCCTGTAACCCTTGAAGCACGTAACTTACAGGGTAACTGGGTGTTGTACGACAAAGACCGCAAGATCGCCATCACGGTAAAAATCCCACCGGCCAATCTGGACAGCACCACCAACTACAGTATTCTGAAACTGTTTGAAAAACAGATGTGGTTGCGTACTACTGACAATTCGTGCGAGTATCATTTCGCCCCTTTTGAATAATCACTTAGAGTGTCGCTATTGTGAGAAAACGGATTCATGCATTTATAGAATTTTTTTATTTCGACTTCTTCAGGTTTATCCCTTTGCAAACCTTCAAGTATCTGGCTTGTGGTGGCAGTACCGCCATGCTCGACCTGATCATTTATTTCATTTCCTATAATTTTATATTTGATAAGATGCCGATTCATGTGCTCGGTATGACAATCCCTGCGCACATAGCCGCCTTCATGGTCTCCTTTACGGTCAGTTTTCCAATGGGGTTTACGCTCAGTAAATTTGTGGTATTCACAACCTCTGAACTGCGGGGACGACAGCAATTGTTGCGTTACGGACTTACCGTCATCAGTTGTATCGGTTTGAATTATCTGTTTCTCAAACTCTTTGTTGATGGTTTTGGGTGGTATGCAACCCCTTCAAAAGCCATGACGACCTTAGTTGTAGCAGTGTATAGTTATTATACCCAACAATATTTTTCTTTCAAGGTGAAAACCAGAGGCGTACAGAGTTAACTTTACACACGCTTACTATTCTTTTCTTACGTCTTATCCCTATCAATGAAGATTACCATTCTCGGCAATAATTCAGCCCTTCCTGCTTACGGCCGTTACCCTACGGCGCAGATTGTTGAAATTAATGAACAGTTATTCCTCATGGATTGCGGCGAAGGCGCCCAGATGCGTATGCAGCAGTTTGGTATTAGAAGCACGCGTATCAATCATATCTTTATCAGTCATCTCCATGGCGATCATTTCTATGGCCTGGTCGGATTTGTGAGCAGCCTGTCCTTGTGGGGACGTGAGAAAGAACTTGCCGTCTATTGCCCTGCTGAAATCAAAGCCTTTCTTCAACTACAGTTGAAATGGGATCTGGGTTTTCAGATCATCTATCATATTATCAGTGATGCTGAACGTACGGTACTGATTGATGAAGAGAAGTTTCAAGTGTCTTGCTTTCCGGTGTATCATAGTGTGCCGACGCATGGATTCAAGTTCATCGAGAAAAAACGGAAACGTATCCTGCTGCCGAATAAGGTACAGGAATACGAAGTGCCGAAATACTTTTATAAGAACCTGACCGAAGGAGAGGATTATATCATGAAGAACGGAGATGTGGTGAAGAACGACTGGGTCACCAAGGATGGTCATCCGAATAAGGTTTATGTCTTTTGCGCCGATAGCCGTTATGCACCCGAAATATGCGATGATCTTCGTGAGGCCGATATCGTCTATCACGAATCGACCTATCTTGAAAATGATCAGCATAAAGCGACGGAGCGTTTTCATTCCACAGCGCGTGAAGCAGCCTCTATCGCCAGGCAGTCAGATGCTAAGAAATTACTGCTCGGACATTTTTCATCCAAGTATAAAGATCTTCAACCTTTTCTCGACGAAGCGTCATCCGTTTTTGAGCCGGTAGAGCTCGCCATCGAAGGAAGTGTTTTTGAACTCTAAATAGGGCCTGCTGTTTAACGCTGGAAAGGAGTTTTGATCGAGGCTAAGTAAATGAAATAGTCAATTGCAATGCATGGTTCTTCTACGTTTTATAAGTGATTCCTTGCAGAAGAGATTGTAATTTTTCGCTAGTCTATAGCAGGCCATCTACTTCGCCGTCTGCAACTCGAAGTATTACAATACATCTTCGTTTTGACGGCTTGTAT
>CAIQUX010000138.1 GCA_903875055.1 uncultured Bacteroidota bacterium | reverse complement strand
TCTTATTTTTATCCATATTCGTCAAGAAGCCGCAAAGCTACATGAGGAAAGTGTAGGAGAAAAGATTTTCAGGAATAGTATTTTACAATAGGATGTAAGAATCTTAATCCCTTACTTTGCTCTCATTAATTAACTCCTTTGCTGTACCCATACTTACACAAACATGAATATGAAGCCGGTTGCGATGAAGCCGGAAGGGGTTGTATTGCCGGACCCGTGTGTGCCGCAGCTGTGATATTGCCGCATGATTTCTTTCATCCGCTACTGAATGATTCCAAACAGTTAAGTGAAGAAAACCGTTATCTCCTACGACCTGTGATTGAGAAACAAGCCATCGCATTCTCAGTAGCATTTGTTGATCATCTTCAAATCGATAAGATCAATATCCTTCAGGCTTCTTTTCTTGCCATGCATAAAGCCATTGGCAAACTCGACCGCAAACCTACCTTTTTATTGATTGACGGCAACCGCTTTAAATCGTATAAGAAGATTCCTCATGAATGCATCATCAAGGGGGACGGTAAATACGCTTCCATTGCCGCAGCCAGTATTTTAGCCAAAACCTATCGTGACGATTTTATGGAGAATTTACACAAGCGTTTTCCTGTTTACAACTGGAAACAAAACAAAGGCTATCCGACTGTCGCACATAGAGAGGCCGTGCTTGAATACGGCATGAGCGATTACCATCGCAAAACGTTTGCCTGTGTGCCAAAGCAAATGGAATTGCTATTCAACCATTGATAAGAAGTCCTGAAAATTATAGGTCGATCTTCTCCACCCTTTTCTGATGTCGGCCACCTTCAAATGGAGTGTTGAGAAAAGCATCGGTAAATGAAATGGCTTCCTCTATGGAAATGAAACGGGCTGGCAGACAAATCACATTCGCATCATTATGCTGACGGGCTAATTCAGCCACATCTTTTCGCCAGCAAAGGGCTGCCCTGATACCGGCATGCTTATTGGCCGTGATACAGACACCATTCGCGCTGCCGCAAATCAGAATGCCGAAATTGGCTTCCTTCGATTCGACAGCCAATGCCACAGGATGGGCATAATCAGGATAATCGACACTGTCTAACGTATTGGTGCCCTTGTCTAACATCTTGACTCCCATTGATTCAAGATGTGTTTTGATGGCATTCTTATGTTCCACACCGGCATGATCGCAACCGATGGCAATCGTCAAATCGCTTTGCATAACTGATAATTTATTGAAGGTTTGTTTTTAGTGAAGCGTCACCATTTCTTTTCCGATCTTATACCCCATATGGTAGATTTCTACCTTATAGGTTCCTTTAGCAAAAGAAGCCGATGGTTTCCAATCGGTAGAAATACCTTTTACTTTTTCTCCTTGTTTGTAAGGGATTGTTTTAGAAGCGGTATACGGTTTTTCAGAATCATCGGACATTTTGAATTTACTGCCATTGGCCGAGATGACGTTTCCGTTCGGATCGTAAACACAGATATAGATAATCTTTTCGCCACTTTCACTGATCCTGTTATCATCCAAATCGAAAGAGATACGAATCAAATCTGCCTTACTGGCTTTTGCCGTTTCTTTCTCTTTTTCTTTTCCAAACAGATTTTTGGTATTGTTGATGGCTTCCATTTTGATACCTGAAGCATGCAATACTGAACCCAATTCAACGGTTTTTTCAAGCCCCTTCTTTTCTTCGCTGAGTGTGGCTTTCTCTTGAGTCAGTTGCCCTTTCTCTTCTGTGAGGGCTTTCTTGTCTTCACTTAATTGCACATTTTCTTGTTTCAACGCGGTAATCTGTTCCTGATAACCGGTCATTTTCGATTTCAGATCGGCAATGAGTTTATTCGCTTCTGCCAATTGACCCTTGGTCAGGTTTTTTTGTTTAAGAATTGATTCGATCTTGGCCTTCATGGCACTCAGTTCCCCGTCTTTGGTGGTCAGTAAGCTGTCCATCTGTACGCTTTGCGTTTTCATTTCATCCAATCGCTTCAGGGCATCGTTATACTCTGTCTCGATAGTGGCTTTATCATTGCTCACAGTGGCCACCTGATTCGTAAGGTCTTCATTCTGGTCTTCTGCCTTATTTTTTGTCAGGAAGAAATAGATGCTGGCTGCAAGAAGAAGGGCAATGATGCCAAGATAGATCCAATGCGGACTAAATCCTTTGCGCGGCTCATTTGAATTGATTTCCATGATAGTGGGGGTTTGGATAGCAAAGGTAACCATTGCCTCATTAAATGTATTATTGTCTGTGTAAAGATTTGTTATT
>CAIQUX010000137.1 GCA_903875055.1 uncultured Bacteroidota bacterium | reverse complement strand
TGTACAAAATTATTCTGTATGCTGAAGAATTGTGAGGTTGAACTCCAGGTGATACCACCGCTATTGGCGCTGGTATAGTATGTGATCTTATTCCCAATGATCTGTACAGTATCTGTCGGATTATTAACAGAAGCGTCTGTATTTACAACAACCTGATCGCGTATTACATTTCCGATTACTTTCCCGAATTGAAAAGTGACACTCGATTGGATATAGTTACTGGCACAGGTGAGATTGTAATTGTTGTGGTTGAATGAAACAGCTCCTGCCGCTAATGAATCGTTTAAAAGGTTAATGGCACTTCGTGCACCCACGGGTGACGCGATGGTCGACTGTATACCGCCTGTGAGCAGTTTCATTCCTACGATAGTGACTGAAATGCCCGCACTGGCAGGAGTTACGTTGATATTGCCATCGATAGCAAAGTAGGTGCCTTCTGTTGCAGATAAGATCTGAACACTTTTAGTAATGGCAATTGTTCCTTCAGCAAAGGCAGCACCTCCCGATTGAGGCGTAACGATAATACGGTCACCTGCTACGGCAGCGGTCAGCGCTGCATTTAAAGTGGCATACGCACCACCCGCACCACCGGCAGTCACTATGAGGTCAGCACCGTTTGATTGGGTTGAAAGGCAAAGTGTCGAGAACAGACATACAAGTCCTGATATGATATATTTTTTCATGATAGTATTTTTATTTTTTTTAAATTATTAGTTGAAATAGGCCCGGATAAAATTATTTATCGAAACCAATTGCTTTTACATTGATGGTTCCGTTGACCATAATACGACGTGGCGCCGTAACTAAAATGACTCTTGCCCAATCGCTGGCTGTTATAGGGAAGAAATTATCGAGAGAGTAAGAGCCTCCGTAACAACCAACATCATTGCGACTCAGATTCAAATCCACATAGGCCGAATCAGGTGTGCCGCCATTAATGGTGTTTGAAAGGGCATTGGTGTTTAATCCTTCAGAATTCAAAGTTGTATTTGTGGCCGTTTGATTAGTGCCATCATTGGTGATGCCTGTCCAATTAAACGTAGTAGCATAATTATAGTGGGCATTGAAATTACCGCCACCGAAGGCATACGCATATTGATATAACGTGCCGTGGAATAGGTTGTTTTGAAAATCCGTCATAGAGGTCGCATTGGTGGATATGCTATACGCAGTATACATGGTGCCTGATGGTTTGTGAACCGTATTGTTATAGATACAGTTAGTCCCTCCTAGTGAGGCCTTCGAAGCGGTTACATAGATGCCATAATGAAGATTGTTTCCACCGTAAGTCAACATCATATAATTGTTCTGAATACTGAAATATTGAGAAGTCGATGCCCAGTTGATGACAGCTGAATTTGCTCCGGTATACAGGTTGATTTTATTCCCGATAATCATGAGCGTGTCTGTAGGATTATTGACAGATGCATCTGTGCTGACTGCAATCTGTCCATATACGTAATTCCCAAGCAATTTGCCATAACGCATTGTGATACCTCCACCCACATAACTGCTCGCAGCAGTTACATTATAATTATCATTGTTAATGGATAAGGCACCCGAGGCGAGAGTGTCATTTAGGATATTA
>CAIQUX010000136.1 GCA_903875055.1 uncultured Bacteroidota bacterium | reverse complement strand
ATGTTTCCCTACTACGGCTATAATAATATAAATACCAATATCGCTCCGAAGTCATACATCTACGAAAACAAAAAAGTGCGATGTCGTCCATGCAGTAAGATCGGTTATTCGACATGTCCTAAGAAACATTTTAATTGTATGAATAAACTTGATATCGCTGAGTTGCTGGCGGTGTCGAAACGATTCATGAACGAGAAGTAAATCGCTTACGCAATCTTATTTCCCCGTAAGAAATCATCCGTTTTCATTCGTGTTTTTCCTTCGAGTTGTAATTCGTGCACATCGATAAAACCATCAATACAGGCAAAACGGATATAGCTTTTATTATCTGTCAAAAGTGTGCCGGGTTCATGCTGATGTGTGTCAATGATCTTAGAGCATGTAAACAATTTCATTTTTTTATCATTGACGATGGTAAAGGCCGCAGGGTAGGGCGACAAGCCACGGATGTGATTGTACACATGTTCGGTCGTATGCTTCCAATCGATGAGACAGGTTTCAGTGAAGAGTTTAGGCGCATGTTTGTATTCATCTAAAACAATCTGAGGTTTCTCTTCCAAGCTGCCTTTTTCTACTTGATGTAGGGTCTCTACGATCAACGCAGCGCCTTCTTTCATCAGTTTGTCATGAAGCGTACCGGCAGTATCTTGTTCGCTTATGTCAACTTTCGATTGAAGAAGAATATTTCCCGTATCGATTTCATGTTGCAGTTTAAAGGTGGTGACACCGGTTTCTTTTTCACCATTGATAATAGCCCAGTTGATAGGAGCGGCCCCCCGATAATTAGGCAACAAGGAAGCATGTACATTGATAGTGCCTAATGGCGGCATATTCCAAACCACTTCAGGGAGCATTCTGAATGCCACTACTACCTGCACATCGGCATGATAACTTCGAAGCTCTTCGAGAAACTCAGGGGCCTTCAGTTTTTCAGGTTGAAGAACAGGGATATTCTTTTCGACCGCATATTTTTTCACGGCCGATTGCTGCAATTTCATGCCTCGTCCAGCCGGTTTATCCGGGGCGGTCACCACGGCTACCACATTCATGCTGTTTTCGATTAAAGCTTGTAAGGAGGCCACTGCAAAATCAGGTGTGCCGAGGAATATAATTTTCACGTAACGTTATTTATGGTAAGTAATGTTTGTACGAGGTAAGACAAAATCAGTTATTCCCTTTCATGATCCCAGGCGTCAAACATCTTTTGAAGGTAGTGGTTTTCCTCGACCGTAATGACGTCATCGGCTTTGGTAAGGTGCAAAGCGAATTCAAGAATATTCATTCGCTCCTCTTCTGTCGAGTCATCATGAAAGTCATCGATACATTTTTCAAAATGAGCCTCCCATTCGTCGTGTCGCAGATGACTGATGATTTCCATCTGCTTGTCGAGATTCACATTAAAGGGGAATTCCTGCACCAGATAATTTTTGATGATCCTCTCTTCCTCACCATGAAGTCTGAAATCCACGGCAGAAAGGATCATGAGCATATGATAACCTGCAATCGTCTTATTCATTCTATGGTTAGGCATACATCTGTTTATAACTTGGAGGACAAGATAAGGTTTAAGTCGGTATATTTTATGTCAAATTTTTTAGAAAGGACAAGGCTACTTAAGCGTCCTTTATAAATATAGGTCGCACCCAGCAAACCTGGTTTGTTTTGAATAATTTGGTCGGCGCCCCCTACTGATTCAGTACAAGATAGGATGAGTGGCATCAGTATGTTACTGATGGCGGTAGATGCTGTACGCGAAACGCCTGAAGCCATATTGGGTACGCAGTAATGGATGACGTCATGCTTGACAAAGGTCGGGTCTTCATGTGATGTCAGGGATGATGTCTCAAAACAACCGCCGTTATCGATACTCACATCGATGATCACTGATCCGGCCTGCATCTTTTCAACCATCGGTTCTGTGACGACCATAGGCACAATACCTTTCTGCGGTTTCAGTGCACCGATTGCCACATCGGCCTCGGATAATGCTTTGCTCAATTCAACCGGATCGATGACCGATGTAAAGATGGTCTGACCAACAGTGCGTTGCAAACGCATCAGCCGATAAATAGAATTATCGAATACTTTTACCTGAGCTCCGCAACCAAGGGCTGTACGGGCGGCAAATTCACCAACCATGCCAGCTCCGATAATGACCACGTTGGCAGGTGGCACGCCGGCAATACCACCCATCAATATGCCCTTCCCTTGATGGTTATTGCTTAAGTATTTTGAGGCCATCTGTATGGCATATACACCAGCAATCTGACTCATGGAGCGGACAATAGGGAAATAGCCTGCATCATCTTTGATACTGCCCAAAGCAATGCCTATTATTTTCTTTTCAAGACATTTCATCAGATGTTCCTTGCTAAGAGACGGAATATGGATAGGGGAAAAAACAATCTGGTTTTCTTTCAGCAGATCCAATTCTTCATGTGAGATAGGCGCTGTTTTAAGGATGATATCCGCTTCGAACAATTGAGTTTTGTCGTGCACGATCATGGCTCCCGCTTCTGAATATTCCGTATCGCTATAGGAAGATGGTTCGCCTGCATTATGTTCAATGGCTACTTTGTGACCATTGTTGACGATCACGGCGACCGCACTTGGAGTGAGGGCAATGCGGTTTTCCTGAAAGGAATTTTCTTTTGGAATACCGATAAATACTGATTTTTGCTTAGGTGAATATTCCAGTGTCTCTTCCAAGGGGTTATACGAATAAGAGACATTTATGACAGGTTTAGTTCGGTGTTCCATAACAAAAATTTGAATGTAAAAGTAATCAATTAAATAACGATTGAAAATGTGTCAAAAGCTAAGTTCATACCATCGGGTAGTTCTTTCTCTACATCAGCATGCAGTCCTAATTGGTGGCTTATATGTGTAAAATAGGCCTGTTCGACTCCAAGCTGTTGGGATATAGCCATAGCTTCTGCCAAGGTAAAATGGGAAATGTGTTGTTCTCGACGTAAAGCATTCAGGACAAGGATGCGTGTTCCGAATATTTTTTCAAGTTCAGCTTCTTCGATTTTGTTGGCGTCAGTGATATATGTAAAATCATTGATCCTGAAACCTAAGACAGGCATTTTGTAATGCAGGACTTCGATAGGAACAAAATGAAAGTCGCCGATTTGGAAAGGATCGTGTTTACTGATTGTGTGCATATTCAATTTAGGGATACCAGGATAATCGCTGTTCGAAAACACATAGGGAAACTCGTTCTTAATAATTTTCTGTGTTTCGATGGTGGCAAATACATCCACCGCCTTACCTTGTAGATAATTAAAAGCCCTGATATCATCCATCCCTGCAATATGATCTTTATGTGAATGGGTAAAAATCAAACCATCCAATTTTCTCACATCTGCACGAAGCAGTTGCTGTCTGAAATCCGGTCCACTGTCGATGACCACTGTCGTGTTGTCGCTTTCAATCAGGATGGAAGAACGAAGACGTTTGTCACAAGCATCAGTTGAAAGGCAGATCGCACACTGACATCCAATGATGGGCACACCCTGAGAGGTTCCGGTACCTAAAAAAGTTATTTTCACTTGTGAGGAATTCAGTCACGAAGGTACTACTCGTTGTTGATAAATCTCAGGCTTTCGGATGGGCTTTCTTATGAATTTCTTTGAGTTTATCAATAGTGTTATGGGTGTAAATCTGTGTTGCGGTGAGATTGGCGTGTCCTAACAATTCTTTTACTGCATTGAGGTCGGCACCCTTATTCAATAAATGAGTGGCGAACGTATGGCGGAGTACGTGAGGGCTGCGTTTGTCAAGGGAGGTAGTAAGGGCTAAATAATTATTGACTACCAGGTATACATACTTCTGATACACAGGCTTGCCAGAGGTTAAGACCAGAAGCGTATGATGGTTGACACCGCTGATCAGACTTCTTTGTTGAACATAGTCACCGATTAACTGAGCGAGTTCTGGTGCAATTGGAATAATTCGTTCTTTATTCCCTTTGCCAAGTACTTTGATACTTTGCTGATTCAGTTGTACTGATGATAAGGTCAGTCCAAGAAGTTCCGCACGTCGTATACCTGTTTGATACAAGAGCTCAAGAATCAGCCGCTCTGTTTTTCCGGTGAAGTTGTCGGGAAAATTAATCTGTGTCAGAAGTGTGTCCATATTCCCTTCATTCACAAATACAGGAAGTCGTTTCACGTTTCTTGGTGAAATAATCTTCGTCATCGGAGAAACAGAAATGACTTGTTTTTTGAGAAGGTATTTGAAGAAAGATTTCAGCGTGGATATCTTTCGGTTGATGGATTTAGATTCCATGCCGCATTCTTTCAATGAGGCCAACCAGCTGCGGATTTGCAAGTGATTGAGGTTGCCGATAGAAGGATTATCATAGTTCTTTTCAAGATATAAAAAAAACTGTTCAAGATCACCTAAGTAAGCTTGAACAGTATGTATTGAATATCTTTTTTCATGCTGTATATACCCTATAAAATCTGAAACATGTTTCATCATGCAGTTTACAGGTAAATGTACAACAATCTTATCGTGCAGGTTCTCTCAAACCGGCAACAATTTCTTGTTTGTACACGGCTTTCTTAATTTCTGTACGTCGTACGATAGACGGTTTCGTAAAAGACTGACGGCTTCGTAATTGTTTCAAGGTCTGAGATTTCTCAAACTTCTTCTTATACTTTTTTAAGGCCTTGTCAATGTTTTCGCAATCTTTTGAATCAATAATTAACATATATATTTTTCTGATTTTGGACTGCGAAAGTACTATTATTTGCCATATAATCAAATTTATTTTCCAAGAGAATATTATTGAATAAACATCGTTATTTTTGTCACACATGAAAGTCAGACTACTATTTCTATCCGTTTTATTCCTTTTGAGTTGTAAACGATACAAAGATCCACAGCCATTTACAGATCCGAGAATCGTGAATAAATACTGCAATACTCCTTCAGCCATCAATTATAACTGGAATTTTCCGGGTGTGCCTGATGATTCAGTCTGTATCTTCCCAGCTCAGATTTATAAAGGAGCTTATTTTTATCGTGATTCCATTTTCAACAACGCAGGTCTGTTACTAGATCAGGATTCCTTCGTATTGACCTTTACTCAGTTAGATACAACCCGATTAAATATTACAGGGTTTTGTCCGGGAAACACCATCAAAGCTACAGCGAGCCGGTATTATAAATTTATTATTGACACTGTAGTGGGTTCCGGTCAATTACTTTGTCAACCAACAGATACGATTTATGGGCGGGGATCCAAAGTTGACTTATTCGATACCCTGCACATAAGGATGTCATACGAAGTAGCCACCGATACGGGTATTGTTTATCACGCAGGTACAGCCACCAAACAATAAAGCATGTTTACAGGAATCATTGAACACATGGGCACGGTTAAATCCGTGCAAGAAAAGGGAGGTAATCTTTATCTTCAGATTGAAAGTCCTATCGGTCATGAGCTGTCCATCGACCAGTCGGTGGCACATAATGGAATCTGTCTGACAGTTATAGCTGTCCATGGGGATACGCATACAATTTGTGCCGTTCCTGAAACGATTTCGAAGACCACCATAGGAGAATGGTTGGTAGATGACCAAGTCAACCTCGAACGTTGTACAGAGGTCGGTGAACGCCTCGACGGTCATATCGTTCAGGGGCATGTCGATACCAGAGCAACATGTATCAGCAGGGTCAATAACCTATCCAATTGGAATTATACATTCAGCATAAATATTGAATTCTCACATTTGATAGTTGAAAAAGGGTCCATTGCGATCAATGGCATCAGTTTGACCTGTTTTAACCTCACAGATACAAGCTTTGAAGTAGCGATCATTCCATATACGTATGAGCATACTAATTTCAAAAATCTGGTAGATTATTCCTTGGTGAATATAGAATTCGATATTATCGGAAAGTATGTGGCTAGAATGTTAGGTGCCGGGTAATGGAAGAATGGGAAAAAGTGCGGAAGAGGAGATTCGAACTCCCACGCCCTTTCGAGCGCTACCACCTCAAGGTAGTGCGTCTGCCATTTCGCCACCTCCGCAGTTGAAAATAATTTCGGTGCGAATTTACACTTTTATACCAACTGGCTGAATAAAATGACATATTTATTTTGCGTCAACAGGTAAGGATGAATCGAACAGATATTATATGACCAACATCGAATCCAAAGAATCTATTTCTTCAATACAATCCGGAATGTAGTGCCTTTGCCAGGCTCTGAACGTTTTACAAAGATATCGCCATGATGATACTCATGAATAATCCGTTTGGAAAGTGAAAGTCCGAGTCCCCAGCCCCTCAGTTTGGTGGAGAAACCCGGTTTAAAAACCTTTTTAATATTATTCTTAGAAATTCCCTTACCAGTATCAGTTACATCGATGAAGGTCTGTGTAGTTTCATCGATTATCTGGAATCGTATCGAGCCTTTTCCATCCATAGCATCCAGCGAATTTCTGATGAGATTCTCTATCACCCAATCGAATAATGGACCGCTGATCATCGCTGTAACATCTTCCTTATTTGATTGAATTGAAATCAAAATGTTTTTAGAAGCCCGTTTTTGCATATAGGATATTATGCCGTTTAATCGTTCAAGGAGATTCTCTTCAAATAGCTTTGGAATACTTCCAATTTTAGAAAAGCGGTCGGCAATCAGTTGCAATCTGTCTATATCTTTTTGCATTTCATCGAGTGCCTTTGCTTCAATATTACTGGTTTTAAGATATTCGATCCAGGCCAGCAAAGACGTCAGCGGTGTGCCTAACTGATGAGCTGTTTCCTTGCTCATACCGACCCATACTCTGTCCTGGATATGTCTTCCCGTGGTGTTGATATAGGATACAACAATAATGACAAAAAGGAAAAGTATAATCAATAATATATAAGGGAAATATCTGAGTTCCTTTAACAGCTGTGATTCGCCGTAATACACGTTTTGTTTTTCGACGTTAGAAATACTGATCTGAATGGGTTTATGCATTGATTTTAACTCTAGCAGTATCTCTTGGAGATTCTCCTTGCTTGCTGAAGCTGAATCTATATTATTGAAAGTGAGGATACTGTCTTTCGAATCAGTCTGAATTAAAGGGATCGTGGTGTTCTTTTCAATGATGGACGTCGCAAGGATAATATCACTCTCTGTGCTTTTGGCAACGGTTTCCAGAGCCAGACTGATAAAAACAACTTTATTCCGTTCCTCTACAGCTAGTTTTTTTGTCAGATTATTGGCGTAATATAAAGAAGTAGCGGCAATCGCTACCGCTATCAGTACCAAGGTCGATTTCCAATTTAGATATTGTTGTAACACCGGGTTGTTAAAAGTTAAATATACTACATCGTAAATAAGATAGTTGTCTTTTTATCCCAACTATTTCCTGACTTCCGCGCTGGGACACCCAAAATTTCACAGGCCAAAAATATGGGTTAGATATTTCTGCTCATCGTTCAGGATCAGGGTTTTATTTATTTTCTCTTTCGTGTTAGGTGTTATGATTTGAATGGTATAGATTGTTTTTGCAATTTCGATTGCCTTTTCAGGACTTAAATGACTTTCCTTAATGTGTAGTTGTCGCTCGAGTTCTTTATATATTTTGTAAGCAATAAATGCGATACAAATATGCGCTTCGATCCTTCTTTGTAAACGATGGAATATTGGTCGTATCTTCAGGTCGGTCTTAGATATTCTAAAAGCCTTTTCTATTTTCCATAGATGTCCGTAATTTTCAATGATTTCCTCCTTTGAGAGTTTGGTATTGGTTACATATCCTTTCAATCCATCCCATTGCTCATCAGCCTTGGCCTTTGTTTTGTCAATGCTTACTTTGATATTTCCTTCCAGTTTTAAGTACTTGTTATATCCTTTGTTGTTAATATGCGTTTTAGTCAGTCTCCCGGCTTTGATTTGCTTTTCCAATTTCAAGAGCCCTTTCTCTCTGTTCGCTTTGTCCTTCTTAGCCCTGGCATCTGAGTAGCTAATGACGAGTTGTGTGGCATCCTCCTTTTGAACAATCGCACTATCTCCATTTTTCAACTTCAGGGAAAGCATTTTTTCTTTTATGAGCTTGCTTTCACTTTTAATCCGAGCACCTAGAATGTATTCGTATCCTTGGCTTGTGAGCTGCTCAATATTTTCGTTTGAAAGAAGCCCGGCATCGGCAACAATAACCAATTTATCTAAACCGTAGCTCTTCTTAAAGGAATTGATAACGGGTAACATGGTATGTCCTTCAAATTTATTCCCTTCGAAAATATCATACGCTAAAGGATAGCCGTTTACGCTGACAAGCAAACCCAATACAATTTGGGGATGCTGATGTTTCCCATCTTTTGAAAACCCGGTTTTTCGCAAATCATCTTCATCATCAATTTCAAAATATAAAGTCGTGACATCATAGAAAACCATACTGATCTGATTATTCAAAATCCTCACTGTGTGCTCATAACTGATTTTTTGTACAGCTTCTTTTTGCGTCTTATTCAGCTTGTCCAAATATCGATAGATCCGGTCAACTGCCACATCAATGCCATGATACTTATTCAAAAAATCAATCGTCTTAAGCTTGCTTACGGGAAAACAAAGACGGGCAATAACGAGTTTTTTCAACAGATCATCATCAATTGTATGAAACCCAATCTCTTCATACAGCTTTCCAAGCAATTGCTCTGTACCACTAACATGTATCTGTTGGATACCATTTGCAAAGGATGTAAAAGTTGATGCTCATTTTGAAAATCGAAGAACAGTTCCCCCTTTCTTTTACTTATCCACTCTTCGCCTTCCTTGACCAGAATCTCTATAATGGATGGATCAGAGGAATTCCCAATGGTCTTAACCACTTTGTAATTACCTGTACTTTTATCAATAATCTGTATACTGATGACACCACTTCTATTCTTCTTCCTGCGAACAAACATTCTCAAAAATAAGCCGGGACACCCAAAACCAAAAACACAATCCAGCATTTAAAGCCCTTTCAGAGACT
>CAIQUX010000135.1 GCA_903875055.1 uncultured Bacteroidota bacterium | reverse complement strand
TGGTACTTAAATAATTATAATTACATTTGCACTCCCAAAATATCAGCTATATCGGTGTTTTGGCAATGATCTTGTAGCTCAGTTGGTAGAGCACATCACTTTTAATGATGGGGTCCTGGGTTCGAGTCCCAGCGGGATCACAACAGTCAGCCTTCAGAAGTAATTCTGGAGGCTTTTTGCTTCTAAGAGGGCATCAGAGTTCTCATTCCTTTCAGATATGGCAAGAAAATATCTGCACTAAACCCCAATCTCTTCAAGTACAAAATGATCAAGTAGGGAGGGTGCGGAACTGCGCACTTAAAAAACAAAATTTTGTATAAAGTGCAAATAAGGATAGCCTTATTTGCAGGAAACGCGTAAAGTGCAATTGTAAATATTTATATTTTCAGGAAAAGCAAAGAAATCACCATGAATATCAGCAGTTTCAAGGCAGGAAAAGCGGCACAACAGTATAAATATAAGAGCTTTGAACCAAATATTGTGAATGTGCCATGGCAAGTCGACAATATTGAACTGATTATGCTGCTCAGTCAGGCCAGTATCAAACTTGGTGAACTGAATGCCTTCTCGCTACTAATACCGGATGTTGATTTCTTTATAAAAATGCATGTACTGAAAGAGGGAACTAAAAGCAGCAGGATTGAAGGTACACAAACAAATATAGACGAAGCTATACAAAAAGAAGAATACATACAGCCTGAGAAGAAAGACGATTGGCAAGAGGTACAAAACTATGTGCAGGCTATGAATAAGGCAATAGAAAGTTTGGCAAAATTACCTCTCAGCAAGCGCTTACTAAAAGAAACACATAAAACACTGTTACAAGGAGTAAGAAGTACTCATAAATTGCCGGGAGAATTTCGGCAAAGCCAAAATTGGATAGGTGGAAACAGTTTGTCAGATGCAGTGTTTATTCCTCCCCATCTGGATCAGGTAAACGATCTGATGGCTGATCTGGAGGCATTCCTTCACAACGAGAATATCCCTGTGCCAGCCTTGATCAAACTAGGGATTGCCCATTACCAGTTTGAAACCATATATCCTTTTTTAGACGGTAATGGAAGGATAGGGCGCTTGCTAATCACCTTATATCTCGTGAGTAATCAACTACCTCATAAACCAACTTTATATCTCTCTGATTTCTTCGAAAAGCATAAATCTTTATATTACGACAATCTTACAAGAGTTCGTACACATAATGACCTGCTTCAATGGCTTAAATTCTTTTTAGAAGGAGTACGCAGCACATCCGAAAGCTCTATACAAACCTTCAGGAGCATAATTAAATTAAGAAGCGATGCAGAACATAAAATCATTTCGCTAGGTAAGAAACAAGCCCTGGCAAAATCTTTTCTCAACTATTTATACAAGATACCCATCACTGATGCAGGAGAAGTAGCCACTGCCTTGCAAGTGAATACCTCAACAGCTCTGAGACTGATTGAGGACTTCATACGTTTGGAGATATTAATCGAAGTAACAGGGTTTAAACGAAATCGTGTTTTCGCATTTGACAATTATGTAAAGCTATTCAGATAAGGATTGATTCGGGTTTCGATCTTAAGGCTTTGAATGAGATAAGAGCATCGCTAAGGAAATGTGCTGGTGCAAGATTTTCCCTGCAATCGTTTAATACCGATTTGAATGTTGAAATAGACCAAACTTCGATCTTTTTCATTTGTTCTAAACAACATAACCATCGGCATTTACCACTGTATGTATCCAAAATAGTTCTCGGTCGACCCTAAATATCGCATGGGTATTAGCGATGATTTAACGTATGAGTTACGAATTCAAGTGTTCATATTTTAGCAGCTGTTTTTATCTTTGGCCCATGAAAAAATCGATTCTCACTATTTATCTGACATGTTTATTAACCGTATTATTCGGCTTCACGAACCTCAGGGCTCTGGCCGCAAACGGATATACCTTACATATTACGATTGATCATCCGCAGGATAGTGTCTTGCAACTGTGTCATTATTATGGCCGGCCTGGTCTGGTCAACATCGATACCACCATCCATATCAAGCCTGGAGCGAAAGCCAGCGTGACCTTGCGCAGCAACAAACGACTGGTAGGGGGATTGTATATGCTCTTGTTTAAGAATAAGCGTTCTCAGATGGAGATCATCCTGAACAACGGCGATGAACTGACCTTGCATTACGATTTTGACAAACCGATCGAAACAGTCGAAATTTCAGGTACTCAGGAGTGTAAAGCGTATGTCGAATACCAACGTTTCATATTGCCATTCAACAACCAATTCAGACAACTGGATGAGGATCGGAAAAAGGCAAAAACCAAAGCCGATTCAGCCCGTGTGAAAGAACAAGGTAAAAAATTGAATGCCGCCTTGGAAGGGTATCGCGATGCGTACGCCGATAAAAATCCGACAAGTTTTATGACTAAATTATTTCGTGCATCGAAGTATAAAGAGATACCTGAGAGCATTATCGGTAACCAAGAAAAACAGGATGCCTTTATTCGTGAGCATATCTGGGATGGTTTCGATTTCAATGATGAACGATTGGCCAACACCCCGTTTCTGGAAAACAAACTCTCTACCTATTTATCCGTGCTGCCGCAGGTGCCTGATTCGATCAATGCTACAAGCGACGAGTTACTCTCGCGCATGAAGAATGCCCATGAATTATACAAAGTAACCATCGACTGGATGGTCAAATCGCAGGAAAATGTGAAAGCCCGTTTTGGCGATGATTGTTTTATTTATGTGGTTGAAAAATATTACCTCAATGGCAAGGCCGATTGGGTCAACGACAGTACACGCAACAGTTATATGAAAAAGATCGCCTTATTGTCGCGTAATGTGATCGGTGTGCAGGCGGCGGATTTCACGATCAAGAATGACAAGGACCAGACGGTTTCACTGAAGTCGATTTACGGGGCGCATGCATATACCCTGTTGATATTCTGGTCGCCAACCTGCAATCATTGTACCGACGAAGTGCCTCTGCTTGACAGTGCGGTGGCCAGTCTTGCTAAGGATATGGTGATTGTAGGGGTCGATGCGCATGGCGAAGGGCCTGAATGGAAAAAATGGATAGCGGAGCACAGTTTCAAAGCCAAGTGGATACATTTATATGATCCGGAGCGCAAGGCTTCCTATGTTTCAGATTATTCGGTGTATACGACACCGGTGCTTTACCTGCTCGACCGTAAAGGGACCATCATAGGGAAGCGAATCATGCATAACAATCTGAAAGAGACATTGGATGATCTTGCTTCAGGCAATAAGAAGAAGTAGGGTACACAATCGCCAATTTGTTTGAATTTCAGCTCTGAATCCATGGCGGAAAACATCTCCCCGCCATGGTTCGTGTCTCCCCGCCATGGCTCGTGTCTTCACGAACCATCAGTGTAACATTTCCCCGCCATGGTTCGTGTCCTCACGAACCATTTCCCATTATTAAAGTCCCTCCACCATGGGTTGTCTACGCCATGGTTCATGTGCTCTCATTTCACTGCCATGGTTCGTGTCCTCACGAACCAGTAAGATCGTGAGGACACAAATCATCAACCTTAAAATTCCCCGCCATGGCTCGTGTCTTCACGAACCATCAGTGTACCGCAACGGGTCATGTGCTTCAGCCATGGTTCGTGTCCTCACGAACCATTTACCATTATTAAAGTCCCTCCACCATGGGT